>NZ_JBGOOD010000005.1:0-128914 GCF_041439475.1 Vibrio sp. 1S139 | reverse complement strand
AAGCTAATCAAGCGAATGGGGTATGGGTATCGAGATACCGACTACTTCTTCTTGATGATAAAAGCGGCTTTCCCCGGAAAGCCGCGATGAACCAAAAAAAAACCTCCACAAGTGGAGGGGGTAAGTAAGATGTCGTTATGAGATGCTGAGTAGTGACTACTCAGATGTTATAATTGTAATTTTCGCTAGCGAACAAATTTTTAACATGCTCCCGTAATTGGGTGCAAATTAAGCATTGATTTAAAAGTTAATAACTTGATCTAGGTTGCAAAGCACACAGCTTTTACCCTTCAATCAGTGTTAGAATACTTGCCATCAAAACTAGACAAGATTGAATTGGAATTTAACGGAATGACCGAATTAAAAAACGATCGCTATTTACGCGCACTTTTAAAACAGCCTGTTGATTACACACCGGTATGGATGATGCGCCAAGCTGGCCGCTATCTTCCTGAATACAAAGCAACGCGCGCTGAAGCGGGCGATTTCATGTCTTTGTGCAAAAACGCGGAACTGGCATCAGAAGTAACACTTCAACCTTTACGTCGTTTCCCGCTTGATGCGGCAATCTTGTTCTCAGACATCCTAACTATCCCTGATGCAATGGGCTTAGGTTTGTACTTTGAAACAGGTGAAGGTCCTAAGTTTGAGCGTCCTATCACGTGTAAAGCTGACGTAGAGAAGATTGGCCTACCTGATCCAGAAGGCGAGCTTCAATACGTAATGAATGCGGTTCGTCAGATCCGTAAAGACCTGAAAGGCGAAGTGCCACTGATTGGTTTCTCTGGTAGCCCATGGACTCTAGCGACATACATGGTTGAAGGTGGAAGCTCTAAAGCATTCACTAAGATCAAGAAGATGATGTACGCAGAACCACAAACGCTGCACCTGCTTCTAGACAAGCTGGCTGACAGTGTTATCGAATACTTGAACGCGCAAATTAAAGCGGGTGCTCAATCGGTAATGGTATTTGATACATGGGGTGGTGTACTGACTCCTCGTGACTACAACCTATTCTCACTGCAATACATGCACAAAATCGTTGATGGCCTAATCCGTGAAAACGAAGGTCGTCGAGTACCGGTTACTCTGTTCACTAAGAACGGTGGCATGTGGCTTGAGTCTATCGCAGCAACAGGTTGTGATGCGGTTGGTCTAGACTGGACAATCAACATCGCAGATGCAAAAGCTCGCATCGGCGACAAAGTTGCTCTGCAAGGTAACATGGATCCTTCAATGCTTTACGCTCAGCCTGAACGTATTCGCGAAGAAGTGGGCAGCATCCTTGAAGGCTTCGGCGACGGTGGTACAGGTCATGTATTTAACCTAGGCCACGGTATCCACTTAGATGTACCGCCAGAGAACGCTGGTGTATTCGTTGACGCTGTTCACGAATTGTCTAAGCCTTACCACAAGTAATTCTGAGTAAGATTATTGAAAGCGCTGTTGGGAAACCAACAGCGCTTTTTTATTGCCTGAAATTGGCATTTGATGGCGGTTTAATCTTGTTGTGTGCAGTTAATTAGGTATTTGGATCATGGTAGGCCAAATGCTCAGAGATGTGTTTCCTGATATAAGGAATGACTTCACTTTCAAACCAAGGGTTCTTCTTGAGCCAGATATTATTGCGTGGCGAAGGGTGGGGTAATGGCAAAAACTCAGGCGCCCACCTTTGCCAATCACGCACGGTTTCGGTCAATGTGCTGGTGGTTTTGTTTGTTAGGTAATGGTTTTGTGCATACTGGCCAATCAGCAGTGTCATTTGAATATTGGGTAGAGATTGCAGCACTTTGTTGTGCCAAAGCCCCGCGCACTCTTTGCGTGGTGGGAGATCGCCACTTTTCCCTTTCCCCGGATAACAAAACCCCATAGGCACAATCGCGACTTTTTGCTCGTCGTAAAAAGTATCGCTATCTATCCCTAACCATCCTCTTAATCGTTCGCCACTCGCGTCATTCCAAGGGATCGACGACTCATGCACCTTGATACCCGGCGCTTGACCTATGATCAGCAAGCGCGCGTTTGGATGCGCTTGAATCACCGGGTTGGCACCGTGTGATAGGTGAGGCTTACAAGCTCGGCATTGTCGAATCTCTTTAAGTAACGAAGAGGACATCAGTAACCTTTTTCAAAATCGATGACATGATTAAGTGTAAAGCCATCTCGCCACTGTTTGTAATTCTCTGCGAAGATCTCGACTACTTGTCTTGGCTCACTGAGTGCAGCGATGTGTGGAGTGATGGTGACTTGCGGTAGTTTCCAGAAAGGGTGTTCCTGAGAGAGGGGTTCACTTTCAAACACATCTAAAAATGCGTGTTCTACCCATCTGTTTTTTATGGCGAGCAACAAGGCTTTATTGTCGATGCTTTCCCCTCGACCGACATTAAACAGCAACACATTAGAGCAGTAACCTAACGTGGTTTGGTTCAACAGCTGATAGGTTTCAGCGGTTGATGGCAAGGTGTTGACCACAATATCGGCCTGCTTAAGGGCAGCCTCTATCTCATTGATGTGGAAAGTCTCTTTAAAGGTTTCTTGTTTGGATGGGATGCCGGTACGGTTGACACCTATGGTATGAATACCAAAAGCCGCCGCGGTTTTTGCCAAATGACTGCCGATTGAACCTGTTCCTAAAATCACCATAGTTTTGTCAGTTAGGCTAGTATAAAGCTGTGGCTGCCAGTTTCGTTGTTGTTGATGCTGGTGGTAATGAGGGAAGTGTCTACAGTGACTGATTGTGTAACCCAATACGTATTCTGCGATAGCCGGACCAAAGATGCCTTTGACGTTGGTTAGCGTATAGTCCTGACGCAGATCTGGCTGAGTGAGTTTATTGATTCCGGCATAGGTACTCTGTACCCAGTCTAGCTCTTTAAACTCGCCGAGGCGTTCTGCGATTAGAGGTGGTGACGCCAAGACAATCTGTGCTGATTCGGGGTTTTGAGTGATTTCTAGGTCGGATAAATCCTGGTTTAGAATCAGTTGCGTATAGGTATCGTCATGCTCAGTAAGAATATAGAGCTTATTCGTAAAATTGTTCATCGGCTTACCTTTTCCCCCCAGGGTTTATCAAGTACACTTTCGCTGTCTTTTTCTGCAATTATTGAGTGACTATGCTTCAGAATCCACTGCAGGTTCGTCTTGAAAAGTTAGAACCTTGGCAACAAATTACCTTTATGGCGTGTCTATGTGAGCGTATGTACCCTAACTATGCCATGTTTTGTGAGAATACAGAATTTGCGGAAGCTCGAATCTATCGTGATGTTTTGGATAGCATTTGGGAAATCCTGACGGTTAAAACAGCAAAGGTGAACTTTGAGCGTCAACTTGAGAAGGTTGAAGAGCTATTCCCTAGCGGTGATGATTTTGATTTTTATGGTGTTTACCCAGCAATGGACGCATGCCAAGGCCTAGCAACGCTAATTCATGGTCTGCTTGACCGTGAACATATGTTGGAAGCGGTAATTAAAGTGAGTCAACAATCGGTGAAGACGGTTGCTGAGCTTGAGTTTGCTCAAGGCGCTGAAGAAGTGACGAACGAAAACCAGAAAGAAAACGAAGCGGTGTGTGAAGAGTGGGACGTTCAGTGGGCCATTTTCCGACCTCTACGTGAAACGACTGAGCGTGACTTAGAGCTGATCAAAGACCTACGCCACGAACTGCGTGAAGACCCAGTCAGTAACATTGGTGTTGCGCTATAATTCGCAATTGCACCAAGGTACGAATAAAAACAAAGGCTCCCTAGGGAGCCTTTGTTGTATCTGACGGTATCAAATTTAGATTAAGCGTCTTTTTTGTCTTCGTTCTACACTTTGTCTTTTGATGCCTTATCTTTTGATGCGTCGTCGTCATTCGTTGATTTTGCATCTGAAGAGTCGTTGTCTGCTGGAGTTTCTTCCTCGTCCTCGTCATCGCGGTTTTCGATAACACCGTGTGTCTCTTTCCACTTCTCCCAGCGTTGGAACGCCAGTTCTTGCATGTCAGTCGTCTTATCCGCTTCGTCGACAATCTCTTCGCCCACTAGGTGCTCAAAGATGTCTTCTAGGGTGATGATGCCCTGAATAGTGCCGTATTCGTCCACAACTAAAGACAGTTGCAGGCGGTTTGCCATCATCTGGTCAAAGGCCTTAGCCAAGCCCATGTTGTTCAGCAACACGTGGATAGGGCGCATTACTTCACCCAAAGCTTTCTCACCACAACCGGCTTGCTGCAATCTAAACAGCTCTAAGCGGTGAACAAAACCGATGATGTTGTCACTCTGCTCGCTGTAAACCAGCGGACGTGAGAATGGCGTGTCTTTATGTTGTTCTAGGAACGTATTCACACTCATTTCCGCATCAACACGGAATACCACTGGGCGCGGCGTCATTACCTGAGTCACGGGTACATCTTGAATACCCAGTAGGTTGCTCAGGATTTTTGACTCGCCTTCTGCAAATTCACCGCTCTCTTTTGCCAAAATCGCCATTGCAGATAACTCATCACGCATTTTTGGTGCTTGGTGGCCACGAGCAAGACGTTTGGTGATCTGTTCTGAGAACCATACAAACGGTGTTAGGAAGAACACCATCCAACGAAGCACGCTTGCCGAAGCAGGAGCAAGTTGACGCCAGTAGGTTGCACCAATGGTTTTTGGAACAATCTCAGATAATACCAAGATACCTAGCGTTAGCACGGCAGAGAAGACACCTAACCATTGGCTACCAAAAACGACAGCCGCTTGTGCACCTGCTGTCGCAGCACCGATAGTATGGGCGATGGTGTTGAGCGTTAAAATTGACGCAAGCGGGCGGTCAATATCTGTTTTCAGTTTGTCTAAAGACTCTGCTGCAGGGTGCCCATTTTGTTTTAGTTGAGCAATGTAGCTCGGACTAATACTCAAAAGTACAGCTTCCAAAACAGAACAAATGAAAGAAACTCCAATAGCAATGGAGACGTAAATAGATAGCAGCAGCATGTTTGCCCTTAAATTAAATTGTACGCTTTAGCAGCGATTCAGCGTGGATTATAGTGAAAAAGTAGTGGCTAGGTCATCATTAATTTTGCTCTCAGCCCCTTTTAAACAAGGGCTTGCTTAATAAAATCAGTAACAAATTGTGAGTTATTACTCATATTATGGCTAAAACTACGGCATTAGAGCTAAAGATCGACGACAAACCTTTGCCAGATGGGGCATTTATGTTTTAGAGTGAATTGAATTCAAAAATACAAAGAAGGGAAACCTAAAATGAACAAGACTCAATTAATCGACTTTATTGCTGAAAAAGCGGACCTTTCTAAAGCACAAGCTAAAGCTGCTCTAGAAGCGACTCTTGGCGGTGTTACAGATGCTCTTAAAGATGGCGATCAAGTTCAGCTAATTGGTTTTGGTACTTTTAAAGTAAACCACCGTGCAGCTCGCACTGGTCGTAACCCCAAAACTGGTGATGAGATCCAAATCGCTGCTGCAAATGTTCCAGCATTTGTTGCAGGTAAAGCGCTGAAAGATTCAGTGAAATAATCTAAACTGTACCGAGGTAGTCGTATTCCACCTCGGTACAGGTTTTTATGAAAAAAGCATTTCTTCTCGTTTCACTATTATCTACATTTCTTATTGGCTGTTCTTCAACAAGCCCTCGCAAAAACCTAGAGCAATTTGAAACTCACACTGGCGGCCAAGTCATGGGCGACGCGACGAGTTTCTACTGGGTTACAAACAAGCTAACACAACCTCATACTTCAGCTGACTACGTCACTGTCGGCGATTACGGCTGGTACCAAACTGATTATGCTTGGTCAGAAGGCGTGCTTCGTGAATTCATTCGTGAAGGCGAGCAGCGTAACTCTTCTAATGAGCTGGTTCCCTATCGAGTCCATGTGCGTTTCAATAAGTCAGGCGAAGCTGTGTATCAACAGTATCGTATTGATAGCAAAATCTTACCTATCCAAGCCAAGCAGCTTGAAAACTATCAGAAAGAAGCGACGTCGGTTCTAGAGACCACAACGAAGCAGCATGATGAAGGGCTTAGGCTGATTCAGGGTTACTGGAATGGCAGCTCTTTTAAAACGTGCGCTGGTGGTGAGTTTGATCGCATTGAATTTAACCAGACCTTGCCAGGCTTCGTGATTGACCGATTGGCGTCTGTGGAAAGCTATGCGGCGTTTCTTGGCAGTGACTTACTCGGTAAGATGAGCGTGGAAGAGTTACTGATGCTAGCTGAAGACAGCCATGATTGTGTCGTTAGGCCATCATTGTTGAAAGAATAGCGAGTAATCAAAGGATTGAGAGTATTTGGCCTACTGTAGGCCAAGTGCTGATTTGTCTGTACAGACGCGGATTCCTAGAAAGATTGAGTAATAAAAAAGGCGCCTATTGAGGCGCCTTTTGTTGTTATTTGCTTACTGTCATTTGCTTACTATTATGAAAAGTAAGCGAGTAACCAGATTGATTACTGCTCTTGCTCGCGCGCAATCGCACGGTAACCAATATCATTGCGGTGGAACATACCATTCCAGCTAACTTGCTTCGTCAACGCGTAAGCGCGCTCTTGAGCCTCAGAAACCGTATTGCCCAGTGCTGTTGCACAAAGTACACGACCGCCGTTTGTCACAACGTCGCCAGCTTCATTATTTGTCGTACCCGCGTGGAAAACCTTTTGGCCTTCAACTTCGCTTGTTGGTAGTGAAATAACGTCACCTTTTGCGTAGTC
Source organism: Vibrio sp. 1S139 (assembly GCF_041439475.1). NCBI lineage: Bacteria > Pseudomonadati > Pseudomonadota > Gammaproteobacteria > Vibrionales > Vibrionaceae > Vibrio > Vibrio sp. 1S139. The sequence continues at coordinate 122,225 of NZ_JBGOOD010000005.1, read as the reverse complement.
AGCAGGGTAACCGCCAGCCGCAAGAACAACACCGATAGAAGCGCGTGGATCCCACTTCGATTCTGCTTCGTCGAGCTTCTCGTCGATAGCCATTAGGCAAAGTTCAACAAGGTCTGACTCCATACGCATCATGATAGGTTGCGTTTCAGGGTCGCCAAAGCGGCAGTTGTATTCGATAACTTTAGGTGTGCCGTCAGCATCGATCATTAGGCCAGCGTAAAGGAAACCTGTGTAAGGTGCGCCTTCTGCGTCCATACCACGTACCGTTGGGTAGATAACTTCCTCAAGGATACGGTTGTGGATTTCTGGAGTTACAACCGGCGCAGGAGAGTAAGCACCCATGCCGCCCGTGTTCGGCCCAGTGTCTTTGTCGCCAACACGTTTGTGATCTTGGCTGGTGGCCATAGGAAGCACGCTAGAGCCGTCAACCATTACGATGAAGCTTGCTTCTTCGCCTTCGAGGAACTCTTCGATAACAACGCGGCTGCCTGCTTCGCCAAAGGCGTTGCCCGCTAGCATGTCTTTGATTGCGTCTTCTGCTTCTTCAAGGGTCATCGCAACGATAACGCCTTTACCTGCCGCAAGACCGTCAGCTTTCACTACGATAGGAGCGCCTTGCTCGCGAACGTAAGCGATAGCTGGCTCAATCTCAGTGAAGTTTGAGTAGTAACCTGTTGGGATATCATGACGAGCTAGGAAGTCTTTAGTGAATGCTTTAGAGCCTTCAAGCTGTGCTGCAGCTTGAGTAGGGCCGAAGATTGGCAAACCTACTTCGCGGAATGCATCAACCACACCGATAACCAATGGTGCTTCAGGGCCCACGATAGTCAGTTCGATTTTTTTATCTTGAGCAAACGCGACTAAACCAGCGATGTCTTCAACGCCGATGTTTACGTTCTCTAGTTTTGGCTCAAGTGCAGTACCTGCGTTACCTGGAGCGATGAATACTGTTTCAACGTTTGGGTTTTGTGCTGCTTTCCAACCTAGTGCATGCTCACGACCGCCGGCACCAATAATTAATACATTCATTTTATTTTACCTTTGATAGCTTCATCAGATTACCTATTTCGGCGTCAAACATGCTCACTTATAGTCATAAGCTCCGCGTGTTTTCCTTGAACTAGGCAATCTGATTTTGCTCTAAAAATTAAAATTTCTATTAACGTTGATGAGTAAAACGCCAACATTAATGAACGGTTAAACGAATAAAAAAGGCTCTAGGAAAACCTAGAGCCTATTCTGATTAGTGGCGGAAGTGACGCATGCCCGTAAAGATCATCGCCATGCCGTGTTCGTCTGCTGCTGCGATAACTTCGTCATCACGCATAGAGCCGCCCGGTTGGATAACACACTTGATGCCAGCCTCTGCAGCCGCGTCGATACCGTCACGGAATGGGAAGAATGCATCTGATGCCATCACACAGCCTTCAACCTGTAGACCTTCGTCTGCAGCTTTGATGCCTGCGATTTTCGCAGAGTAAACGCGGCTCATTTGGCCAGCGCCAACACCAATTGTCATGTCGCCTTTCGAGTAAACGATAGCGTTAGATTTAACGTATTTCGCTACTTTCCAGCAGAATAGAGCATCTTTCAATTCTTCAGCTGTAGGTTGGCGCTTAGAAACCACTTTAAGGTCATCTTCAGACACCATGCCTTGGTCGCGGTCTTGAACTAGCAAACCACCGTTAACGCGTTTAACGTCAAAGCCAGTTGTCTTCGTTGTCCACTCACCACACTCAAGTAGGCGAAGGTTTTTCTTAGCCGCTACGATTGCTACTGCTTCAGCAGAAACTGATGGTGCAATGATAACTTCAACGAATTGACGCTCAGTGATAGCCGTTGCTGTTGCAGCGTCTAGCTCACGGTTGAAAGCGATGATGCCGCCAAATGCAGACGTTGGGTCTGTTTTGAATGCACGGTCGTAAGCTTCTAGGATGTCTTCACCTAGTGCAACACCACATGGGTTAGCGTGCTTAACGATCACACATGCTGGCTGGTCGAACTCTTTCACACACTCAAGTGCTGCGTCGGTGTCAGCGATGTTGTTGTAAGAAAGGGCTTTACCTTGAATCTGGCGAGCTGTAGAAACTGATGCTTCTTCAGGGTTTGCTTCAACGTAGAATGCGGCTGCCTGGTGGCTGTTCTCACCGTAGCGCATGTCTTGCTTTTTCTCGAACTGTTGGTTGAACGTGCGAGGGAATTTAGACTCTTCGTCAGCCTTCTTTCCTTCTTCATCAAGTAGAGAGGCACCGTAAGATGGAACCATAGTGCCGAAGTAGTTTGCGATCATGCCGTCGTAAGAAGCGGTGTGCTCGAATGCTGCGATAGCGAGGTCGAAGCGAGTCTCTAGTGTTAGAGATTTATCGTTCGTGTCCATTTCAGCGACAACGCGCTCGTAGTCGTGTGCGTTAACAACGATCGTTACGTCTTTGTGGTTTTTCGCTGCAGAGCGAACCATTGTAGGGCCGCCGATGTCGATGTTCTCAACAGCATCAGCAAGGGTACAACCTTCTTTAGCAACGGTTTCTGCGAATGGGTATAGGTTTACAACAACCATATCGATAGGGTTGATACCGTGAGTTTCCATCACGTCATCATCTTGGCCACGACGGCCTAGAACACCACCATGAACTTTTGGGTGCAGAGTCTTAACACGGCCATCCATCATTTCTGGGAAACCAGTGTAGTCAGATACTTCTGTAACAGAGATGCCTTTTTCAGCAAGCAGGCGAGCAGTGCCACCGGTAGATAGGATATCTACACCACGGTTAGCAAGAGCTTGTGCAAATTCAACGATACCAGTTTTGTCTGATACGCTGATTAGAGCGCGGCGAATTGGACGAGCGTTATTCATGCTTCCATCTTCCTCAAATTCATGGGGTTAAAATAAAGATATTTGCCAAAAAAGAACTTGTTTCTATCTTCTTAGCGTGGATTATCTTAGATACCAGTAAGAGATAAAATATTGGCCAGTTTTGGTAAAGACCTTTTGGGTTAGTCTTATGATTAAGCTATAAGATAACCAACTCCAAATTTGATGGCGCAGATTCTAACTAATTTATTACAAAAAAGCTCGCGCAATCGTTTGGCATCTCAAAATTAATTATGAAAAGTGCCATTTCAGCCTGAAAAGTAACGATAAGGTTAATTGTGGAATGGACGAAACAGTAGGAAAAAACATGTTTCAGATCGGTGAATTAGCGAAGCGATGCGGTGTGACAGCCGATACCTTGCGATTTTATGAGAAGAATAACCTGATCGCGCCAGCCAGTCGCAGTGACTCGGGTTATCGCCTATATGATGAAAATAACCAGAAACAGGTGACGTTTATTCTCAAATCTAAAGCGTTGGGGCTGAGTTTGGACGAGATTAAAGAATTGCTTGAGATTCGCCTCGAGGCCACACAGCACAGTTGCGCTGAAGTGAAGTCGATTACCTCAGCAAAGCTAGAGATGATTGATGAGAAGATTACCGAGTTAACTAAGATTCGCACCGCACTTAAAAAGATTAATGATGCGTGTTGTGGTCACGTAGACGATGATGCAAGCCATTGTTCGATTCTAGCAGCCTTGGACTCAGCAAACGTCGACAAAGGTCGCTGCTGTCGCACTGGAGAGTAATCAGCGACTATCACGGATCGACAAGCCAAAAAAAAGCCAAACTCAACAATGAGCTTGGCTTTCAATTCAATAAATTACGAAAGAACGATTAGTTCATGCCGTATTTTTTAAGTTTCTTGCGAAGAGTACCGCGGTTAATACCCATCATGGTTGCTGCGCGAGTTTGGTTACCGCGAGTGTACTGCATGATAGTGTCTAGTAGTGGCTGTTCAACTTCAGCTAATACTAATTCGTATAACTCGCTGACTTCTTGACCGTTTAATTGAGCAAGGTAATTTTTCAATGATGCTTTAACTGAGTCACGTAGTGGCTTCTGCGTGATTTGGTCTTGTGATGTAACTGTAGTTACTGTCAATGCTTCTGAAGTCAGATTTTGTTCGAACATATTCGGTCTAGCTCTTCTCGTAATTATGGTGCAACGTTATCAAAAAAACCTTCTAGCGCTTCAAGCTGCAGATCACCTGCTTCGAATGCGTTGAAGGTACGGCGAAACTCACTCGCTTGTTCATGTTCTTTTAGATACCAACCCACATGCTTACGAGCGATGCGAGGGCCTAAAAACTCTCCATAAAATTCATGTAGAGCGTGCACATGACCAAGCATGATGTCTTTCACTTCCGAAATCGGGAGTGGGTCCATCGTGGTGCCGTTTTCCAAATAGTGTAGGATTTCGTTAAAAATCCAAGGACGTCCTTGGGCAGGTCGACCTATCATTAAAGCATCAGCGCCGGTGTACTCCAGCACAAACTTCGCTTTTTCCGGACTATCGATATCACCGTTAGCGATAACCGGAATAGATACTGCTTGTTTCGCTGCTTTAATGTGTTTGTATTCTGCCTCACCTTTGTACATACAAGCGCGAGTTCTTCCATGGAGCGCAAGAGCTTGTATGCCGCAGTCTTCGGCTATTTTCGCGATTTGGACACAGTTTCTATTGTCTGTATCCCAGCCTGTGCGCGTTTTCAACGTTACTGGAACGTCGACAGCATTTACCACCGCTTTCAGAATGTCTTCAATGAGTTCTGGATGCTGCAGTAAGGCTGAGCCCGCAAGCTTCTTATTCACTTTTTTGGCTGGACAACCCATGTTGATATCGATGATTTGCGCACCGTTATCGACATTAAATTGAGCAGCCTCGGCCATAAGCTGTGGATCTGCACCAGCGATTTGTACTGAACGAATGCCCGATTCGCCTTCATGTACCATACGCTGCTGAGACTTTGACGTTTTCCAAACTTTCGGATTGGAGGACATCATTTCACTGACTGCCATCCCCGCACCGTAGCGAAGACACAACTCACGGAATGGTCTATCCGTTACGCCAGCCATAGGAGCGACGATTAGATTGTTCTTAAGTTGATAATTTCCGATTTTCAAAAATGTCATCACAGTTCTGTACCAGCAAGGGCGCGCATTTTACGCATTTTTTCGCTGCGTGAAAAGACTAATATTTGAGCATTTACAATTTGTTTTTGTAATTTGTTTAAATTTCAGTCAATTAGCGCCCAAAGTCTTGTCTAGCCTTGCTTGCGACCTGAGATTCGACACCATTCTTGTTGTTCGATGATCGGATCAATGTGAAGCTCATCACGATAATAAGTGGCAACATCTTCTGCTTGTGTATCTAAAACACCCGACATCGCAAGTACACCATTTGGCTTAACTAGGCCCTTGATGATGCCAGAAAGGTCGCGTAATGGACCCGCAAGAATGTTGGCAACAACAACGTCTGCTAGCAAACCTTCCGGTTGATCTTGTGGCAAGAACACCTCTAGTTGCTCAGCAACGCCATTGCGTTGTGCGTTGTCTTTTGATGCAAGCAGAGCTTGAGGATCAATGTCGATCCCGATAACTTTTGCTGCGCCTAGTTTGATCGCAGCGATCGCTAGGATGCCTGAGCCACAACCGAAGTCGATCACGGTTTTGCCTGCAAGGTCTAAGCCTTCAAGCCACTCAAGACACAATGCCGTTGTCGGGTGAGTACCTGTACCAAATGCAAGGCCAGGGTCTAGCATTACGTTAACAGCGTCAGGTTCAGGGATATCGCGCCAGCTAGGGCAGATCCATAAACGCTCACCAAACTTCATTGGGTGGAAGTTGTCCATCCATTCACGCTCCCAATCCTTGTCTTCAATTTGCTCTACTTTATGAGCAAAGTCTGCAGGGAACATGTTGCTTGCTTTAATCTGCGCTAGAACGACACCAGTATCAGTCTCAGCGTCGTAAAGCGCGAGAATGTCAGTATCACCCCAAAGGCGAGTTTCGCCTGGCAGAGGCTCAAATACAGGGGTATCTTGTGCATCCAGGAAAGTTACAGAAAGAGCACCAGTCTCTTCCATTAACATGTCGCCGATTTGTTCGGCATTTTCATTGGTAGCATTAAGCTTGATTTGAATCCAAGGCATGGCTGCATCTTCTATATGAGAAAAATTGGATGGGGAGTCTAGCAGAAAATATGAGCAAATTCACCAAAACCCCACGGAATATAATGGGGATTAAAGATTGATTTTTTCGGCGGTTCAAAAACAAAAATGCTCACCGAAGTGAGCATTTTGACTGTTCTTAAACGAACGGATTATGACAAACCAAGTTTCTTCTCAAGGTAGTGGATGTTTGCACCACCGTGTTGGAAGTTTTCGTCGTTCATAATAGACAGTTGAAGCTCAGTATTAACGTTAATACCTTCAACAATCATTTCACCCAATGCGTTCTTCATACGAGCGATAGCAACATCACGGTTCTCACCGTAAGTGATCAGCTTACCAATCATTGAATCGTAGTGTGGTGGCACTGTGTAACCCGTGTAGATGTGAGATTCCCAACGTACGCCCATGCCGCCTGGTGCGTGGAAACGTTCAATCTTACCTGGTGAAGGTAGGAAACGAACTGGATCTTCAGCATTGATACGACATTCGATTGAGTGGCCACGCAGCTTAATGTCATCCTGAGTGAATGATAGAGGCTGACCAGCTGCAATACGTAGCTGTTCTTTCACTAGGTCGATACCCGTTACCATTTCAGTAATCGTGTGTTCAACCTGGATACGAGTGTTCATTTCGATGAAGTAGAATTCACCGTTCTCGTATAGGAATTCAAATGTACCTGCACCGCGGTAACCGATCTCAATACATGCACGAGTACAACGTTCGCCAATGTACTTACGCATCTCTTCAGTGATACCTGGAGCTGGCGCTTCTTCCACAACTTTCTGGTGACGACGTTGCATTGAACAGTCACGCTCACCTAGGTGGATAGCATTACCTTGGCCATCTGCAAGCACTTGTACTTCAATGTGACGTGGGTTTTCTAGGAATTTCTCCATGTAAACCATGTCGTTGTTGAAACATGCTTTTGCTTCAGCACGAGTCATCGCGATAGCTTCTGTTAATTCTGCTTCAGAACGAACAACACGCATACCACGACCGCCGCCGCCGCCAGATGCCTTGATGATAACTGGGAAGCCAATGCGTTTAGCGTGCGCTTTGTTTTTTGCTTCGTCGTCGTCAAGAGGGCCGTCAGAACCTGGTACACAAGGTACGCCAGCTTTCTTCATTGACGTGATAGCTGACACTTTGTCACCCATCATGCGAATGGTTTCAGCTTTAGGGCCAACGAAGATAAAGCCACTGCGCTCTACCTGTTCTGCAAAGTCTGCATTTTCAGATAGGAAGCCGTAGCCAGGGTGAACAGCTACTGCACCTGTAACTTCAGCTGCGCTGATGATACGAGGGATGTTTAGGTAGCTATCGATACCACGAGCTGGACCGATACAAATGGTTTCGTCTGCAAGCAGTACGTGCTTAAGGTCACGGTCAGCAGTTGAGTGAACCGCTACCGTTTTAATGCCAAGCTCTTTACATGCACGCAGAATACGTAGTGCAATCTCACCACGGTTCGCGATTACTAATTTATCTAACATAATGAGTGCTCTCTATTATTCGATAATTACTAGAGCTTGGTCGAATTCTACTGGTTGACCGTCTTCAACTAGGATAGCTGTTACAACACCAGATTTATCAGCTTCGATTTGGTTCATCATTTTCATTGCTTCAACGATACATAGCGTTTCGCCAGCAGTTACAGATTGACCAACTTTAACGAATGGTTTTGCGTCTGGGCTTGGAGCGCCGTAGAAAGTACCAACCATTGGAGAAAGAACTTGGTGACCAGCTGGAACTGCAGGAGCTGCTGCTTCTGCTGCTACAGGTGCCGCCGCAGGAGCTGCTGCCGCTACAGGTGCTGGAGCAGCTGCATATTGAACAGGTGCTACAGGTGCAGTGCTGTTACGACTGATTCGTACTGACTCTTCACCTTCAGAGATTTCTAGCTCAGAAATACCAGACTCTTCAACCAATTCGATTAGCTTTTTGATTTTGCGAATATCCATTGTTTCTTTCTCTTTATCTGTTAATTGAACTTACTCTATGACTGAGTAGGTTAGTAATAGTTCGTTGTTTATGTTTACTTTGAGTTGAGCTTGCTGAGCGCAGCGGTCAAAGCAAATTGATAACCTTGGGCACCTAAGCCACAAATCACACCTTCTGCTTTATCAGATAGGTAAGAGTGGTGACGGAATGGTTCACGCGCGTGAACATTCGATAGATGAACCTCAATAAATGGTATGGCAACGCCAAGTAGTGCATCACGCATTGCCACACTGGTATGTGTAAAGGCTGCTGGGTTGATAATAATAAAATCAACATTTTGATAAGCACTATGGATAGCTTCAATCAGTTCGTACTCACGATTTGACTGTAAGTGAGATAGCTCAACATCGTGTGCTTTCGCTTGCTCGGTCAGTGAGCTAATAATCTGGTCAAGTGTTTGAGAACCGTAGTGTGCGGGCTCTCTAAGGCCTAACAGGTTAAGGTTTGGGCCATTTAAAACTAGAATGCGAAACTTTGTAGACATCGTGGGGCTATCTTCCTTTATCGTGTTTACGAACGTGAATGTTGCCATTTTATTGAAAATTTGCGGTTAATTTCCAGTGAGAAAAACCCAAATTTAAAAATTAGAACCAGATTATAGCTAATTCAGCGCAAATCGCAGCAATTTACTGGTCTAATCTCCTATTGATACAGCTTGGAATTGTTACCAACTTAACAAAAAAGCGTCTTAGCCTTAATTTGGGGCGGGATATTTGAGATCAAGATCAGCCATAAAAAAAACCGCCACATAGGTGACGGTTTAGAAAGTGCTGTTTTAAACAGTGATTAGCTGCTGTGACTGGTTGCTTATGCCAGTTCTGCTTTCTCGGCAATCAGCTTATCAACCACACTTGGGTCGGCCAGTGTCGAGGTATCACCTAGGTTACCTGTATCGCCAGTCGCGATTTTACGCAGGATACGACGCATGATTTTACCCGAACGAGTTTTTGGTAGAGAGTCGGTCCAGTGCAGTACATCTGGCGTTGCAATTGGGCCAATCTCTTTACGTACCCAGTCTTTTACTTCTTTATGAAGCTCTGCGGTTGGGAACTCACCATCATTCAGCGTGATGTAAGCGTAAATCGCTTGGCCTTTAATATCATGAGGGATGCCCACAATCGCGGCTTCTGCAATCTTATCGAACGCGACTAGAGCCGATTCAATCTCAGCAGTACCCATACGGTGACCTGATACGTTAAGTACATCATCGACACGCCCCGTAATCCAGTAGTAACCGTCTTCATCACGACGAGCGCCGTCACTGGTGAAGTACATGCCTTTAAAGGTCGAGAAGTAAGTCTGTTCGAAGCGGTCATGATCGCCATGAACGGTACGCATTTGGCCTGGCCAAGAGTCAAGAATCACTAGGTTGCCGTCTGTTGCACCCTCAATGATGTTACCCATGTTATCAACCAGTGCCGGTTGCACACCGAAGAATGGACGAGTTGCAGAGCCCGGTTTCAGGTCTGTTGCGCCTGGTAGCGGTGCAATCAAGATACCGCCCGTTTCTGTTTGCCACCATGTATCAACAATTGGAGATTGCTCATTACCGATTGTTTTGTAGTACCACTCCCACGCCTCTGGGTTGATAGGTTCACCCACTGAGCCCATGATTCTTAGGCTGTCACGAGAAGTACCTTCAACGGCTTCATTGCCTTTCGCCATCAATGCACGAATAGCCGTTGGCGCCGTATAAAGAATATTAACTTGGTGCTTATCGACCACTTCGCTCATGCGGCTGGTGTTCGGGTAATTTGGCACGCCTTCAAACAGAATCGTTTTTGCGCCATTAGCAAGCGGTCCGTAAACAAGATATGTGTGACCGGTAATCCAACCCACATCGGCTGTACACCAGAAAGTCTCGCCTTCTTGGTAATCGAATACGTATTTGAAGGTCATCGCAGCATAAACAAGGTAGCCACCTGTGGTGTGCATAACGCCTTTAGGTTTACCTGTTGAGCCTGACGTATAAAGGATGAATAGTGGATCTTCTGCGTTCATCTCTTCTGGTGGGCAATCTGCAGATACATTAGCAATAGCATCGTGCCACCACACATCGCGATGTTCGTGCCATGCCACATCACCGCCAGTGCGTTTGAATACAACAACCTTCTCGATGTTTTTCACTTCAGGGTTCGTCAGTGCTTCATCGACATTCTTTTTCAGTGGAACAGCACGGCCGCCACGCACGCCTTCATCGGCAGTGATAACGACTTTAGAATTTGAATCGATAATACGACCAGACAGTGCTTCTGGTGAGAAACCACCAAATACGACTGTGTGAACCGCACCGATACGGGTACACGCCAGCATGGCTACTGCCGCTTCTGGCACCATTGGCATGTATAAACAAACCACATCACCTTTGCGCACGCCTTGCTCTTTTAGAGCATTCGAAAACAGGCACACTTCTTTATGCAGTTCATTAAAAGTTAGAGTTTTATCATCTGCCGGGTCATCGCCTTCCCAGATGATAGCGACTTCATCACCGCGCTCAGCAAGGTGGCGGTCGATACAGTTAGCCGAAACGTTAAGCGTGCCATCTTCAAACCAGCGAATATCAATGTGGCCAGGGTCGAAAGAGGTGTTTTTTACTTGTGTGAAAGGTTTGATCCAATCAACGATTTTTCCGTGTTCACCCCAAAAGCCTTCAGGGTCAGAAACAGATTGCTGGTACATGGCTAGGTAAGTGTCATTATCCGCGTGTGTGGTTGATTTAATATTTTCTTTTACCGGATAAACGTGGGCTTCACTCATTGCATCTCTCCTTGTGCCTACATTCCTAATGAACTGGCAACTTCCTTTGTGTTCAGTTTCTAGGTCTATTACAGAACCGTCTTTGTGTTATCACTCTCGGCTAGGACGGCGATTTCCACAATTAGACTTTAGGATGAGACGCTGCTTTTCACTTACAAAATAGCGAGTTAAGTTCAATTTTGAGATGTTGCTCTCTATGTGAAGCGCCAGTGGTTGAATTAAGAATAAGAAGAGTTGAAACGGGGAAGGTCACCATGTTTCAGGCGCACAAAGATCAGCGCAGCGGAGATAGCGTCTTGTAATGCATCATGTTTATTGACCGGGATAGGTAAATCGAGTTGGCGACAGATGGCGTCCATACTGAGATCAAAATAGGCATTGGGCAGCTGTCTTTCGAGTTTGTCTTGATAGAGTTGGCTCACTTCGACTAATCGGTTAGGCAGTGGAAATCCAAGCTGTTTTAAACAGGCGCGGTCGAGAATTTTTTTATCATAGCGGATGTGATAGCCGACTAAAGGACGATTTCCAATGAAGTTCAGTAGCTTGATTAAAGCCTGTTTTTCTTCGATGCCGTGCTTTAGATCTTGATGACGGATACGGTGGATTTTTATTGAATTGCAATCGAGCGATTGGGGGGCGCGCAACCGGACTTCAAAAGGTTGGCTGGTAATGATTCGGTTACCGATGATCTTGGTCGCGGCAATGGTAACTAATTCTGCCTGATTGGGATCTAGGCTGGTGGTTTCACAATCGAGCGATACATATTCATGATCAATAGGCGCAGTAAACAGAGGCTGATAGAGGGAGCCTTTGAGCTTGTGATGCCAGTAATAGCGAACCAACCTATTCATCGTTCAATGCCTAATCCCGTATCTGATAGTGGTAGCCGAGCCATTGCTTGAATTTCTTCACCACGTGCAGGCTATGACGAAGCAGATCCCTGTCTGCTCGTTCCATCAGTTTGACGTTAATCTTGTTGCTGCTGTGCTGCTGAGAAAGCCTTTGGGCTAAGCGCCACTTAAAGAATTGCTTGAGTGCTTCACTGAGATTATCGGCAGTACTTTGCTCTAATACTTTCTTGCTGACCAGCTGCTCAATGCGTTCGAAGGTGTTGTTGACCGTGACACCATGTTCTAGGCAAAGCGCTCTCACACCATGCACGATAGGGAAAATACCGCCTTGTTTGATATCGAGTCCGGACTTGGATTGCTTCACATTACCAAACAGGGTCAGGGGAACTGAGAAGTTCAGCGCCGGGCGGCAGAACTCCGTCAGAATCAATTCTTGTCCGAGCATTAAATCACTGAGGTGCTGCTTTACAGGTTTTAATAACTCTCTATTCCCCGCTACTGCGTGTGCATCTGCCATGATCGCGATATCCATCACGGTGTCTGGCGTGGCTTTTTTTACCCAATGGGTGAGGGTTTGTTTCCACTCTTGTTCTGAATGCACCCATTTCGGATTGTTGACCATTACGTTGCCCGGGCACAGTGGGTAACCCAATTGTTGAAGGGTATGGGTGAGGTCGTTCATGGCACTTTGGCATTGATGCCATTCCAAACCATCTTGAATAATCAGAGCGTTGTCTTGATCGGTTTTGAGAATTTGCTCTCCACGCCCCTCAGAACCCAACACGATTAGGCAGCAATGATTATGCAGTGCAGGTGGGATCACCAACTCAAAAGCCTTCTCTATGATCTGTTCGTTGACCGCAGAAATCAGCTCCATGATAAAGCGTGTGCGAATCCCATTACTGAGCAAGCTCTCGACCAGTTGACGTTGTTTGTTGGATGCCATTGCCAATTCTTCAACGCTGGTGGCGCGCGCAATACGCAAAGTAAGAACGTGGGAGTGTGTGGAGAATGCACTGAGAATCTGTGTCATATCCACCATGCCGACCGCATTTTTACCATCACAAACCATCAACCTTTTTACTCGATTTCTGGTCATGGTAATCATGGCGTTAAATAAGAAATCGCCTTGGTTCACGTGCATCACCGGAAACGTTGCGATCTCACCGACAGGCGCATCCAGTGTGAAATTATCGAGCATCACAGCATGCAATAAATTGGTTCGAGTGACGATTCCATACGACAAGGAACATGATGATCCAAAAGCTTTTGGATCATTATGTTCCAAATGGACTAGGGCCGAGTCTAACCCTTGTTCTTTAAGGGTTTGAGTGACTTGGTTGATCGGTTGGTTTGGTTCAAGTATCAGTGGTGGGTGATAGATAGAGTCATCCACTTTGGTTAATATAAACTCGGCAAGATTCTGTTGCTGCTGGGCGGCTTCTATCAAAGCTTTTCGTGTTGATAGGTTGCTATCAAAGTAGGCAGCGAATTGGCCATTGGCGTGGTAAAGCTCAAGAAAAATATCGGTGGGCAGCAGATAACTTAATGTATCTTCGAGTGCGATATATTGGTGTTTGGTGTGGGGTTCAAACTGGCTGCGGACATCAAAAATATCGTCATTGGCATAGTGTGCGTAAATCTCACCATCACTGCTCGCGCGCTCTTCAACAGCTCCTTTGATCAAAATATGCAGGTGTCGGCTCGGCCTTTCAGCTTCCAGTATCACTTCTTGAGAGCGGTAATACACCACGTCTAATGAAGAGCGAAGCTTCAACTGTTCGGCGTCGGACAGGCTATCGAAGGGCGGGTGCTGCATATTAAATTTGTCAGGCATAAGCATCACAAGAAGAAATGGGAGTCTTTAATCAGTCTGACAAAATACCAGCGAAGCTCCAGACGACTTTAGTCTAAATGCGAGTATGAGTATTGATGAGCGTGAAATCTCTTGTTGAAATGCGATATCCAGACCCATTGAATATGGGAATACTATCCCAGTAATAATTCCCTTTTTCATCGTATGCGAGATAGGCATAATTGGTGCTGCCTTTTTCCGCACACTTTATAGGTCATTTATGTTTAGCCCTTCACCCTATGGCTGGATCTCTCAGTATTTTCTTGGTTTCTTTTTTGCGTATGGCGTGTATTTGCCATTTTGGGCGTTGTGGTTTGAAGACCAAGGCGTGTCTGCTGGTGATATTGGCGTATTGATTGGTATCGGCTTTGCGACTCGTTGTGTGGCCAACTTAGTGATTACGCCGCGTATCCATAAAGTGGAACACTTGATGCCAGCGCTACGCTGTTTGAGTTTCGCTGCGCTGCTGTTTGTCGGTTTCCACTTCTTCACCGGTGGCAGCTTTATACTGATGTTGTTGGCAACGGTACTGTTTAACCTCTGTTGTGGGCCGATCATTCCTCTTTCTGATGCGATGGCTAACCATTACAGTCGTTTGAAAATGCTCGACTACGGCCGAACTCGTCTTTGGGGATCAATTGCCTTTATCGCAGGTTCAACGGTTGTTGGCTATTTGGTGGCACAATTCGGCACTGACATGATTTTGTATACTGCGCTTGCCGGTGTGTTGCTGTCATTGATTCTTGCGATGAGAAACCCCAATGTGATGCCAGTAACACAATCTGAGCAACAAGCGGCGCGACCAAAACTAGGTGAACTGCTGCGTGAGTCGTCAGTGGTAAAGTTTTTAGCCTTGATGGCGCTGCTGCAAGGTAGTCATGCGGCTTACTACAGTTTTAGTGCGATTTATTGGAAAGAAGCGGGTCACTCAGAAGCTATCATCGGTTATTTGTGGAGTTTAGGTGTTGTTGCTGAAGTGGCCGTATTTGCTCTGAGTAAGCGATTATTCTCAGGCTGGTCACTGCGTACTTTGTTTGTCGTCGCGGCTATTGGGGTGATGGCGCGTTGGGGTATTACCGCATCAACCACGGCGATTTTTGCACTGGTGATGGTGCAGTTGCTGCACGGTGTGACATTTGCCATGGCACACATCGCCGCGATTCAATACATCCAATCTGAAGAACAAAACAAGATGGTTGCGCTACAAGCCCTGTATAACGCGATTCCATTAGGTGCCTTTATTGCACTGATGACCACCTTAAGTGGTTGGGGTTATGAGCTTTGGGGCGCAAATATCTTCTGGGGCATGGCTGCAATGGGTGCACTTGCTCTGTTCATTAAGTTGGATGAAAGAAGTTCAGTGGTTGAGATTAATCAATCAGATTCGGAACAGTCAGAATCTCACAGCAAATGCTGATAATTAGAGTCTAAAGCACAGAATTTAAGCGATGCGATTGAGTTAATCACCCATCCTTAGTTAAATGAAACCTCTCCCTTATGGAGAGGTTTTTTTATGGATGAAAAAAGGGTTTTCAATGCAAGGATGGATAGTAATTCCAGTCTCTTTAGCCTACTTGGGCGTGTTATTTCTGATCGCTTGGTATGGAGACAGGCAGGTTCGTTGGCTATCGCGTTGGCGCCCGTGGATCTATAGCCTTTCGATTGCCGTGTATTGTACCTCTTGGACCTTCTATGGAACGGTCGGGCAGGCGAGTAACAACCCTTGGTCTTTTTTACCCATTTACCTCGCCCCGATTCTAGTCTTTACACTAGGCTGGCGGATCTTGGCGCGGCTGATCCTGATTGCGAAGCGGGAACATATCACCTCCATTGCCGACTTTATCGCGGCTCGTTATGGAAAATCTCAGGGCTTAGCGGTGGCGGTGACGGTTATCGCCGTGGTTGGTATCCTTCCTTATATTGCTCTGCAACTGCGTGGTATTACCATGGGGTTGGATATTGTTGCACCCAACCTAGCGGCTGACTTCGGTTATCAGGACTATCATGTGTCTTGGTTTGTGGTCGGTGCTTTGGCTATTTTCACCATGCTGTTTGGTACAAGACACATTGATAACACAGAGCATCACCGTGGCATGATGATGGCGGTGGCGTTTGAATCCATCGTTAAGCTCGCGGCATTCCTGATCGTTGGCCTATTCATCATGTATCTGGCGATGAGCAGCGACAAGATCGACTTGCTTGATGTGGCGGCTTCCACCTACGAATCACCCAATATTCCGACCTTAATTATTCATACCGTTTTGACCATGTTGGCGATTGTCTGTCTGCCACGCCAGTTCCATACCATGGTGGTAGAGAACGAACGTCCTCAAGACCTGCATACCGCTCGTTGGTTGTTTCCGCTTTACCTGATTTTGATGGGACTGTTCGTGCTGCCAATTGCTTGGGCAGGACAAGGACTACTTACTGGTATGCCAGCGGATACCTATGTGATCAGTGTGCCAATGTCAGAAGGCGCTAATCACATTGCCTTGCTGGCTTTCCTTGGTGGTACGTCTGCGGCAAGTGGCATGGTGATAGTGTCGACCATCGCCTTGGCGATCATGGTGTCGAATGATTTAGTGATGCCATTGTTACTGCGCCGTATGCGCCTAACTCAAAGAACCCATCGACACTTTTCTGGCCTGCTATTGGTGATTCGCCGCGGGCTAATTTTACTGCTGTTACTGGGTGCTTGGCTGTTTTATCAGGCGCTCGATACCATCCATTCACTGTCAGCGATTGGCTTTCTTTCCTTTGCTGCGATTGCTCAATTCGCGCCAGCACTTATTGGTGGTTTGTACTGGCGCCCGGGTAACCGCAAGGGCGTGTATGTCGGCTTAATGGTGGGCTCGTTGATTTGGCTGATTACCTTGATGAGCCAAACCAGCATGTTGGCTGGCGACAGTGAAAGTAACCTTTTACTGTGGATTATCACGCCGCCAGAACTGCTCAGTAGCTGGAATATCAGCAGTTCAAACTGGGGCATTGTGCTGAGTATTGTACTTAATACCTTGTGCTATGCCGTGGTTTCGATGACGACTCGCCCAAGCCTAAGTGAGCGCTTACAATCAGCAGCATTTGTTGGCACGCCGCTGCCTGAAAACGAGAATATCAGCCTTTACCAGAACCGAGTGACGGTCGCTGAATTAGAGATGCTGGCGTCGCGTTTTGTAGGCCGTAAGCGTGCCAAAAG
Source organism: Vibrio sp. 1S139 (assembly GCF_041439475.1). NCBI lineage: Bacteria > Pseudomonadati > Pseudomonadota > Gammaproteobacteria > Vibrionales > Vibrionaceae > Vibrio > Vibrio sp. 1S139. The sequence goes on along the minus strand of NZ_JBGOOD010000005.1, from coordinate 105,519 downwards.
TGCCTTACACAGCTATTGGCAACAACACGGTCAGCCGCTGCTTCCTAATCAACAAGCGCCTGCAAGTCTGATTCGACACGCAGAGCGCGTGCTCGCCGGAGTATTCGGTGCTTCGTCTGCTAAGTTAGTACTTACTTCCGCTTTACAGGGAAGAAACATGCAGCTTGAAGAAGTCGCGACCATCGTGGATGAAGCTTCGGAACTGTACGACTTCAGCCGTGGTTTACTGCAAGGCGCGATTGAACATATTGGCCAAGGCATCGCAGTAATCGACAAACAAATGAGGCTGGTGGCATGGAATCAGCGTTACCTAGAGTTGTTTGAGTTCCCTGCTGGCTTGATTCAGGTTGGGCGACCCATTTCAGATGTGATTCGTCATAATGCTCAGCAAGGTTTGTGTGGCCCGGGTGACCCAGAAGATCACGTTCGCCGTCGTGTTTATCACCTTGAGCAAGGAACACGACACACCTCTTCTCGCATTCGTCCTGATGGTCGAGTGATTGAAGTGCAAGGTAACCCGATGCCAAGTGGTGGCTTTGTGATGAGCTTTACCGACATCACGGTATTCCGACAAGCAGAGCAAGCGCTAAAAGATGCCAACGAAAGTTTGGAATCGAGAGTGCATGAGCGAACTCAAGAACTCGAAAAACTGAACCATCGCTTGGTAAAAGCCACGCAGATTTCGGATCAAGAATCACAATCTAAGAGTCGTTTTCTAGCCGCGGTAAGCCACGATTTGATGCAGCCGCTCAATGCCGCACGTCTATTTGCTTCGTCACTGTCTGAGGTGGCAAAAGAGCAAGAGGTGAAGCAATTGTCATCTCACATCGAGAGTGCACTTGGCGCCGCAGAAGATTTGATTGGTGACTTGCTGGATATCTCTCGATTGGAGTCCGGAAAGTTAGAAACCAACATTCACGCGATTGCCGTGCATGACGTATTAACCAATTTGAACGCGGAATTTAGCGCTCTAGCGAGACAACAGAAAATTGAGTTTAAGATGATTCCGTCGTCATTGTTCATTCATTCAGACCCTAAGCTGTTGAGGCGTGTGATTCAGAACTTTTTGACCAATGCGTTCCGCTATAACCCGGAAGGGAAAGTGGTACTGGGTGCGAGAAGAGTCAATGGACAGGTTCGAATTGATGTGTGGGATAATGGAACCGGTATCGATGAAGACAAGCAACAAGAAATCTTTGAAGAGTTTACTCGTGGCAGCCAAGTACGAGCCGATCAAGGATTGGGGTTAGGGCTGGCTATCTCGAAAGGTATTGCTCATGTGCTTGGCCATCAAATTTCGATGCGCTCATGGCCGGGGCAAGGCAGTGTCTTTTCCATCACCTTAGCTAGAGCGGAAAAAGTGGCTCCAGTTGTGCAAGCTTCGACGCCAATGGCGACCAGCGACATCGAACATCTCAAGATATTGTGTGTCGATAATGAACGAGAAATCTTAGTCGGTATGGAAAACCTGATCGGACGTTGGGGCTGTGAGGTTAAGACGGCGGTTGATTTGGTCGAAAGCTTGCAGTGCCTAGATGAGGGTTGGCTACCTGATGTGATTTTCTCTGATTACCGTTTAGATAATGGCAGAACGGGTCTCGAAGTCCTGCAGCAGTGTCGCTTGCGCCTCGGAGACTCTTTTGAAGGGGTCATCATTAGTGCCGATAGAACCGATGACATGTTGGCAGCGATAAAGGCCAACAGCTTTCGCTTTATTGCCAAGCCAGTGAAGCCACTTAAGTTAAGAGCGGTCTTGAATCGAGTGAGCTAGTTTGGGTTAACAGGCTCGGATTAGTACGTTCGTGAGCGGATAGTGAAAAGGCCTCAGATGAGGCCTTTTTTGTCTCTGTTTTTTTTGCGAACGCCGATTCGCTTGTTAATTCAATAACTAACCAGCAATGCCACCTTGTGTCAGTGTGGTTGGATCAAGCAGTTTACTTAGCTCTTCTCGGCTAAGATCGGTTTCTCTTTCTGCGACATCCAGAATTGGTAAGCCTTCTTTGTAAGCTTTCTTGGCAATATCAGCCGCCTTCAAGTAGCCAATCACAGGGTTAAGTGCGGTCACTAGGATTGGGTTCTTTGACAGTGCCAAATCGAGATTGTCTTGGCGTACCGTGAAGGTCGCGATGGCTTTGTCCGCTAAAGCGACTGAGCTGTTTGCCAATAACTCAATACTTTCCAACACGTTATGAGCAATCACTGGCAGCATCACATTAAGTTGGAAGTTACCTGATTGTCCGGCTACGGTAATGGTGGTGTCGTTGCCAATGACTTGCGCCGCCGCCATAGCTGCAGCTTCTGGAATCACAGGATTTACCTTGCCAGGCATGATCGATGAGCCTGGTTGTAGAGCCTGTAATTCAATTTCCCCTAAGCCAGCCAACGGCCCAGAGTTCATCCAGCGAAGATCGTTTGAGATCTTCATGATCGCAACTGCTGCCGTTTTGAGCTGACCTGACAGCGCAACGATCGCGTCTTGACTGCTGAGGCTAAAAAAGAAGTTTTCACTCGAGCTAAAACTGATCTTTGTCGATTGAGACAGGTTACTCGCAAACTTATCGGCAAAGCGTGGGTCAGCATTGATCCCTGTTCCAACCGCAGTACCACCTTGTGCTAAAGCCTTGATAGCGGGCAGGGTGTTCTCTATTGCTTGCTTAGCGTGTTCTATCTGAAATTTCCAACCACCTAGCTCTTGAGCAAAGGTCATTGGCATCGCATCCATTAGATGAGTGCGGCCGGTCTTCACGACCTCCGCAAGTTCCTGTTGTTTGATGGTGAGTGCTTCAGAAAGGTGAGTTAATGCAGGTAATAGCTTATTTTCAGCCATCAAAGCAACGCTCACTTGAATTGCGGTTGGCACCACATCGTTACTGCTTTGGCCCATGTTGACGTGATCATTGGGGTTCACGTCGCCTTGCAAGCTTCTTGAGGCAAGCGTAGCAATCACTTCATTGGCATTCATGTTGGAACTGGTACCTGAACCGGTTTGGTAGACATCGATAGGGAATTGATCGAGGTGTTTACCCTCAATGATCTCTTGGCTGGCTTCGGCTATCGCGTTGGCAATATCACCTTCCAGTAGACCTAACTGAGCATTGGTATCTGCCGCTGCCTGTTTAATTAACGCCAGTGCTTGAATAAAACTGGTCGGCATCTTGTGAGAGCTAAACGCGAAGTTATCCGCTGCACGCTGAGTTTGTGCTTGGTATAGCGCATCGGCAGGGACTTTCACTTCGCCCATGCTGTCTTTTTCAATCCGAAATTGTAGGGTCATGTTCTATCCTTGTTAGCCAAGTGGGGCTTGGACTTGTTGTAGTGTTTGGCTGAGATTCAAAAAACGCGCTTGGCCTTGAGGTTGCTGGCAGTAGTGGCGCTTCAAATAAAATAGTGGTGAGTGAATAGAGTCTAGGCAGATATGACGAAAGGCGAAACTGCGCTGAGGAGACTCAATCGCTTCAATCAAATGAAAGAAAACTTGGCGTAGATACAGCTCGCACAACAAGATGTTTTCTTGAGCGGCATGCTTTTCATAGTAAGCCGAAAGCGTCAGTGCACACTCGATATACTCTCGAATTACAAACGGCTCATGGCCTTGAACTTGTTCTAATGAAGCAAAGCGATCCTGTGCTTTGTAAAATCTCGAATAGAGAACCTGCTGCTCTTTCATCATCATCTGCATCTCTTTATTGGATGTTAATGATAATTATTATCAAATAAAGTTTTAAAAACAACCCTTTGTTTATCTTTTTATAAAGTGAGCAGAAAAAGAAAAAGCCGATACACGAAGTATCGGCTTTCTGGAGTCAGTACCTAATCCCTACAATGTAAGTACTGATTCATTTTTTGCTAAACATCTTTGTTTAGTGGTCGTGAGCTTCACCTGCACCTTTCGGGTAACGGATGTTCTCAACCATATCTTGTACATCTTGTGGTACTTCAGCAGTTACTTTGTTTACAGCAATCGATACTACGAAGTTTAGACACATACCTAGCGTACCGATGCCTTCTGGGCTGATACCAAACCACCAGTTTTCAGGTGTGCTTGCTGCTGGGTTAATGAACTTGAAGTAGATGATGTAGCTTGCTGTGAAGGCAATACCTGACAACATACCTGCAATTGCGCCTTCCTTGTTCATCTTCTTGTAGAAGATACCTAGGATAATCGCTGGGAAGAAGGATGCTGCGGCTAAGCCGAAGGCAAACGCTACTACCTGTGCTACAAAGCCTGGTGGGTTAATACCTAAGTAACCGGCACCGACAATCGCGACCATGGCTGCCAGACGAGCGGCTAACAGCTCCTGCTTGTCGGTCATGTTTGGTCTGAAGCCTTTCTTCAACAAGTCATGTGAAATCGACGTTGAGATGACCAATAGTAGACCCGCGGCTGTTGATAGTGCGGCTGCTAGGCCACCGGCTGCAAGCAGTGCTACAACCCAGTTTGGTAGTTTCGCTAGCTCTGGAGAAGCCAGTACGATGATGTCACGGTTAATCTTCATCTCGTTGCGCTCATCGCCCGAGTAGAACATTTTGCCATCGCCGTTCTTATCTTCCCAACCTACTAGGCCAGTGCTTTCCCAGTTTTTGTACCAGCTTGGTGCGTCCGCTGCAGCGACACCTTGCATGTCAGGGCCGTTGATTGTTTCGATCATGTTTACACGAGCGAATGCTGCAACGCCTGGTGCTGTTGTGTATAGCAATGAGATGAACAGTAGTGCCCAACCCGCTGAGATACGAGCATCACGTACTTTTGGTACCGTGAAGAAACGAATGATTACGTGTGGAAGACCCGCAGTACCGACCATTAGAGCCGCACAGATGAAGAATACATCTACCATGCTCTTGTTACCTTCGGTATAGGCGGTAAATCCGAGTTCTTCGGTCAGTCCATCCAGTTTATCAAGAAGGTAAACATCTGTGCCTGATAGCGTAGAGCCCATACCAACTTGTGGAAGTGGGTTACCTGTCATCATGATTGAGGTAAAGATTGCTGGAACAAGGAAGGCGAAAATGAGGACACAGAATTGAGCTACCTGCGTATAAGTGATGCCTTTCATGCCACCTAGTACTGCGTAGAAGAACACAATACCCATACCAATGATGATGCCTAGGTTAATATCAACTTCTAGGAAACGAGAGAATACAACGCCCACACCACGCATCTGGCCTGCAACGTACGTAAACGATACGAAGATTGCACAGAATACCGCTACCATACGTGCCGTTTTCGAGTAGTAACGCTCACCGATGAAATCAGGAACCGTAAACTGACCGAACTTACGTAGGTAAGGTGCTAAACATAGCGCAAGTAGTACATAACCACCTGTCCAACCCATTAGGTAAACCGCACCGTCGTAACCAACGAATGAGATGATACCTGCCATTGAGATGAATGATGCTGCCGACATCCAGTCAGCGGCGGTCGCCATGCCGTTTGCTACTGGGTGTACACCACCGCCAGCAACGTAGAACTCACTAGTAGACCCTGCACGAGCCCAGATTGCGATGCCGATATATACCGCGAAAGTAATACCGACGAGAATAAACGTCCAAGTTTGAATATCCATGTTCTAGCCTCTAGTCTTCCTGTACGTTGTATTTTTTGTCGAGCGCATTCATGCGGACAACGTAAATAAATATCAGCGCCACGAAGGTGTATATCGAACCTTGCTGAGCGAACCAAAATCCTAGCTTGAACCCGCCAAACTGAACGGTATTGAGGGCATCCACAAATAAGATGCCAGCGCCGTAAGACACCGCAAACCAGACCGCGAGCAGTGTTCCCATAATTCCCAAGTTTTCCTTCCAGTAGGCTTGAGCATGTTCCGTAGATTCGAACGCCATTGCCTTCTCCTTTATTCCGTTTTCGTAGAAACTGTTTTTGTGAAACCGTTTTGTAAAATAACGTGTTAACGTAATGTTACGATTTAGAATGTAGCAAGGATAAGTCAAGGGATCTGTGCAACTTTAGTCGGGATGGTATTAGCGCTAATGTACTGAAATATGGGAGCTAGGAGACATAACCATAGAAAAATGTGATGTTACAATGTTGTTAAATTAGCCAAAGGTCTAACAAAAAGGGATGAATTAGACTGCGAGTCATAAAATTTAACAACTAAATGACCGAGAAACGGTATTTAGCCCTGCTTATGACACGAAGCGAAACATAAGTTTGTTATAGTAACAACGGCACTTTCACCGACCGTGCCTTGCTAAACGGCAGAAGATCAACATGCTTATATCTTGAGTTTTATTCTTTGGGGGAACGAATTGGACGCAATAACTATCAACCACTTATTTTTAACTGGTGCGGTGCTCATCGCCATCAGTGTGCTTTTCTCACAAGTGTCCTCACGATTGGGCGTTCCGATTCTTTTGATCTTTTTATTCGTTGGTATGTTAGCGGGTGAAGATGGACCCGGTAATATTCATTTCGATGATTACTCACTGACCTACTTGGTGAGTAACCTTGCGCTTGCCGTGATTCTGTTGGATGGCGGTATGCGAACCAAGGTGGCGAGCTTCAAGGTCGCTTTCTGGCCTTCGCTCTCGCTGGCGACGATAGGTGTCGCATGTACAGCAACCTTAACCGGATTAATGGCGGCTTGGCTGTTTGACTTGTCATTAATGCAGGGCATCTTGGTCGGGGCGATTGTTGGTTCAACCGATGCGGCAGCGGTATTCTCTTTGCTGAAAGGACAGAGTCTCAATGAGCGTGTTGGCTCAACCCTAGAGATCGAATCGGGCACTAACGACCCAATGGCGGTCTTCCTGACGGTGACCTTAATTGCGCTGTTAGGTAACCCTGACGCTGAGATGGGAATGAACTTCCTACTGCAAAGTTTTGCGATGCAGTTTGGTATCGGTACTCTTGTTGGTATTGGCGGCGGCTGGGTTCTATGGAGCTTAATCAATCGAGTACAATTGGCTGATGGCCTTTATTCCATTCTGGTACTCAGTGGGGGCGTGGCTCTGTTTGCGTTCTCTAACATGCTTGGCGGCAGCGGCATCTTATCGATTTACTTAGTGGGCTTGTTCATTGGTAATCGTCCGACGCGCTCGCGACACTCGATTCTTAATGTTCTTGATGGCATGACGTGGCTAAGCCAGATCGTGATGTTCTTGGTATTGGGTTTATTGGTGACGCCATCAACGTTGATGGACATTGCTCTGCCTGCGCTGGCACTGGCCTTCGGTATGATTTTGTTTGCTCGTCCGCTGTCGGTTTGGTTGGGTTTGCTGCCGTTCAGAAGCTTTACCACCAAGGAACGTTGGTTTGTTTCTTGGGTCGGTCTACGCGGCGCGGTACCGATCATTCTGGCGGTGTTCCCGATGATGGCTGGCCTGCCTAATGCTCAGCTTTACTTCAACATCGCGTTCTTCGTGGTTATGGTGTCGCTGATTGTTCAAGGCGGCAGCTTGATGAAAGTCGCGAGATTGGCTCAAGTGACGCTACCTCCAACGCCGACACCGATTTCTCGTACTGGCATTGAAATTTACCCTGCTAGTGAGTGGGAGATGTTTGTCTACAAGCTGAAAGAAGAGAAGTGGTGTGTGGGCGAACCACTAAAGCGTTTGTCTATGCCGGAAGGAACGCGAATTACTGCACTGTTTAGAAAGGATGCCTTGCTTCACCCATCAGGCAGCACCGTGTTAGAGGCGAACGATATCTTATGTGTGCTTGGTCAAGACAAAGATTTGGACAGCTTAAGTTCGTTGTTCAGTGAGGCGCCTCTAGCAGAAGAGGCGGCACGATTCTTTGGTGACTTCTTCTTGGATGTTGAGCTATCAGTTGCGGCAGTGAGTGATTGTTATGGTATTGAACTTGGCTCGGAAGAAGAGCGAGAAATGACGCTAAAACAATTGGTTGCTCAAGAGCTTGGCGCACACTCTGTATTGGGTGATAGCTTTGAGTGGCATGACATCACTTGGGTGGTTGCAGAGATAGATGATCATAAAGTCGTCAGGTTGGGTTTATGTTTACCTAAGACGACTTTAGAAGAGGATATCAGTGAAGCTTAATTGTGGACTTCTTGTAGCAAGATAACCGCTTGAGTACGATTTTTCACATCCAGTTTACGGAAGATGGCCGTCATATGTGCTTTGATGGTCGCTTCCGAAACATTCAATTCATACGCGATTTGCTTGTTAAGCAAGCCGTCAGAAAGCATCCCTAATACCTTGTATTGCTGAGGCGTCAGTGTGGAAATCTTTTCTGCAAGGTCGCTACACGCTGCATTATTGGTGATAAGCCCTTCAGGGAAGAACGGGTCGCCATTCAGCACTTGATTCAGTGCACTCACCAACTCACGCATATCACTCGACTTAGGAATAAAGCCAAACGCACCGTGGCTCTTCACCTGAGTGACCACGCTGGCATCTTCACTGGCAGAAACCACCACAATCGGTAGATCTGGGTATTCAGCGCGCAGTTGAATTAAGCCTGACATGCCATTGGCGCCCGGCATTTTCAGATCGAGCAGTAATAGATCCGGCTCGCCTTCTTTCTTTAGCAGAGTCAGTAAGGCATCGAGAGAATCGGCCTCAAGCAGGTTCGCACCACTGATCGCCATATGAACTGACTGAAACAGGGCGTTGCGAAAGAGAGGGTGGTCATCAGCAATGATGATGGTATAGGTCGAGTCCATGACGTTCATACTTTTAACAATTTAGTTAATATTTATTATCATCCTGATTGAGTATGTGGACAATATCTATGCATTAAAAGTCTGAACCATATCGACTTTTATCCCCGGAATAAGAAAGCGTTACTCTGAATAGCAAAAAAGCCGCACTGCCATCTCGTTACGGAGGGGCGGTGCGGCTTTCGATTCGGCTTATATTTTAGTGAATATTGCCGTTATAGCTGGTGGTTTTGCATGTGTTTTAAGAATACATCAGCAGGCATAAAACCGGTTACACGAGCATTTGGAACATGGTTACCCTCGCCATCCCAGAACTCAATCGTCGGTAAGCCAAGTACCTGTAATTGTTTAAGCAGTTCAATGTCTTGAGGCATGTTTCTCGTTACATCGGCTTGTAGCAGTACAAAGTCAGAAAGCTTGTTTTCCACATCAGCTTGATGGAAGGTGTACTTCTCGAACTCTTTACACGCCACACACCAATCGGCGTAGAAGTCGAGCATCACAGGCTTACCGAGTTTCTTCGCTTCGATGAGCTGGATTTCTAGCTCTTCAACCGTGTTGATGCGTGCAAATTGGATGTGCTGTTGTTCTACCGTTACGCTCTTCTCCGCAAACCAATAGTTCAATGCAGGCTGTGCCGAAGCAAACAAGCCAAGCATCGCGATGATGCCTACCGCACTCTGCTTCCAGCCACCAAATGGCAGTGCATTCTTACTGTGGTAAAGCCAACCAAAGGCGATGAAGCCAAGGCCAGACCAAAGCACGGTTGCCCACAATTCAGGAATGATGCGCTCTAGCAGGAAGATAGGCGCGGCAAGCAAGATAAAGCCGAATACGATCTTCACCTTGTTCATCCAGCTGCCCGCTTTAGGCAATAGCTTATTACCAAACACTGCCACTAAAATCAGTGGGATACCCATACCCATAGCCAACGCGTACAGAGCAATTGCACCGGTAAATAGGTCACCACTCTGAGCCACATACAGCAGTGCGCCTGACAATGGCGCCGTGGTACAAGGTGAACACACCAAGCCAGAGATAGCGCCCATTGCGAATACGCCCAAGGTATTGCCACCTTGCTGCTTGTTGCTTTGGTTGTTGAGCCAAGTTTGGATGCTGCTTGGCAGTTGCAGGTTATAAACGCCAAACATCGACATTGCTAACGCCACGAACAGAACACTCAGCGCGATCAGCACGTAAGGGTGCTGCATAGCGGCTTGGAATTGCATGCCTGCTGAAGCAACCACTAAACCTAATAAGGTGTAGGTTAACGCCATGCCTTGCACGTAAATAAAGGACAGCATCAGCGCGCGACCTTGGCTGAGTTTGCCACCACCTAAAACGATACCCGTTAGAATCGGATACATAGGCAGCACACACGGCGTAAAGGCTAAACCAACACCGAGTGCTAAGAATAATAGAGGGGTCCACCAACTGTCACCGAGCTTATCGGCTAAGCCTGCTTCTTTTGAAACAGGGGTATTTGGCTGTTGAGTCGTGTTACTTACAACGTCTGCTTTCGGAGATGTTGGTTGCGTAGAAACATCGGTTTCGTTGCCAGCAGAAGATGAAGCTTGTGAGTCACTACCTTGCGAATTAGCAGAACCTGTTGCTGTGAAAGGTTCAATGTCGATGATACGAGTCTCTGGTGGGTAGCAGAACCCTGCGTCCGCACAGCCTTGATACTTAACGATCAGCTGTGAGCCATCTTGGTAACTCTGCAGAGGAACTTGCACGAATAACGGCTGAGTATAAATGCTCACCTCACCGAAGAATTCATCTTGGTGCGGCTTACCATCTTCTAATTCAACATTACCGATAGCGAGATTTTGCCCGGTGAACGAGAGGCTATGTTGATAGAGGTAGTAGCCCTCTTTTACTTGCCAGTCGAGAAGGACTTTGTCGTCTTGCTGGTAGTAATTGAAAGGGAAAGCTTGGTCTACAGGGACAAAACCATTGTTATTGCCTCCGAAGCTTGGCTCGGCGTTGTCGTTCCCAAATAGCGCCCACGCAGGCTGGGTGAATAGGGAAACACAAACAAAAAGTAATGTGGCAAGTCGTCGCATACTATTTAGTCATCAAAATGGAGTTGAAGGTATCTTAACTCAATCAGACCGTAATAGTTTGCTATTAGTTTCATCGGCAAACAAATATCCCCTAAGGCGGGATAGCGATTTTATTGGGTAATCGAGTGGGGAGCTGCAATTCAACTTGAGTGACTTGCCTTTGTAAAAGAGACATTTAAGCTACACCCAGTAAAAGAGACATTTAAGCTACACCCAGTAAAAGAGACATTTAAGCTACACCCAAGCGTGCTTTTACTACTTGTTCGCAAGCATCAATATTCATCGTATCTTTTGGAATAATAAGCACGGTATCATTACCGCCAACGGTGCCGATAATCTCAGTATGTGGGTCGATATCGACTAATCTTGCGACTAATTGAGCACAACCTGGATGAGTTTTTACGATGACCATCGCTTGGTTATGAGTGATGAATTCGATTTGCGATGAGATGGATGCATCGACACGAACCGGTGCACTTTCAACCGTGATGCAGTAAACCTTTTTACCGCAAGCATTCTGAATTTTGACAACACCAAGCTGTGACAAAATACGAGATACGGTCGATTGGCTGATACCGGTATAGCCAATATCGACGAGTTTCTCTCGCAGTTGATTTTGGGTCGAGAAGCTTTGTTGTTGTAGTAAGCGTTTGCACGCTGCAGTCAGTGTTTTATCTTCAGCTGAATACAAGCAACCGTGCTCAGTGATTGGGTTCATGAACAACTCCTTAAGGTCAACATGTGGTTATCGCTTGTCCATAGCGCCGAGCGTACTCCCAAAGCCGTAGAGTACGATTGTTAAATAGGGCTTACCGATGAATCCCGAAATAGAGAGGGAAGGTATGCGTGATGTATGATCGTCTATCCATTGAGTCTACCACTAAAGAATAGTTATCTTTTTGAAGGGGATCACCAAATAAAATTCTAGTTAATTGCTTTTATTTTGGAGTTTTATTCTTTTGTTAAATGGATATTTATTCCAAGTTTGGCATAAATATCCATCGGTATTAGGGTGCTTTGGAGACCGTGATAATGGCGCTAAGGGTTAGCGAATTTCACTCATGATCTCGCGAGAGAATACTTTTTCACAGTAGTGACATTTTAGCTGCACGTTTTCCTGTTTTAGCTGCACTTTAAAGCTGCTTTCGACTGGCTCACCGTGCGAAATACAGTTGCTATTCGGGCAAGAGTAGACACTGTTGATTTGGTCTGGCAGCACTAATGTTAGCTTGTTCACCACCTTGTACTCTTCAATCTGATTGACCGTCGCTTGCGGGGCGTACAGAGCCAATTGGTTGGCTTGTTCCTTGGTCAGAAAGATGTTCTCAATCTTGATTAGGTCTTTGTTGCCGAGTGCTGATGATGGCAGGTTTAACCCCATAGTGATGCGCTGTTCTGTTTTATGCAGCTTGAACAGGTTGAGAATTTTAATCCCAAGATGAGCAGGGATGTGGTCAATGACGCTGCCATTACGGATCGCTTCTACTTGTAGCTGAGTTTGTTTAACCATGACTGTTTCTCCTGCTTATAAAGTGTCGTTTAGAACTAGGGCTAATAGGGATTCGCGAGCATACACACCGTTTTCAGCTTGCTCGAAGTAGTAAGCGTGTGGTGTTTTATCTACGTCGGTTGTGATTTCATCGACACGTGGTAGTGGGTGAAGCACCTTCATGTTTTGGCGCGCGTCTTTCAGCGTATCAGCCGTTAGAATGTAAGCCGATTTCATGTGCGCGTATTCTGACGCATCAAAGCGCTCTTTCTGTACGCGAGTCATGTACAGAACATCAAGCTCAGGCACCACTTCTTCAATGCTGCTGTGGGTGCTGTATTGGATGCCCATCTCTTCCAATTCTTCACAGATGTAATCTGGCATCTCTAAGACTTCTGGCGCGATAAAGAAGAAACGCACGTTATTGAATTTCGATAGTGCTTGGGTCAATGAGTGCACGGTACGGCCATATTTTAGGTCGCCGACGAACGCCACATTGAGGTTATCGAGCGTGCCTTGTGTTTCGTAAATCGAGAACAGGTCCAGCAAGGTTTGCGTCGGGTGCTGGTTAGCACCGTCGCCGCCGTTTACTACCGGCACACCGTTAGAAAATTCAGACGCTAAACGTGCTGCCCCTTCTTGTGGGTGACGCATTACAAAGGCATCGACGTAGGATGAAATAACCTGCACTGAATCGGCAAGTGTTTCGCCTTTCTTCGCCAGTGAGGTGTTACCGCCATTATCAAAGCCAATGACCGTGCCACCAAGGCGCTGGACGGCGGTCTCAAATGAAAGGCGAGTTCGAGTTGAAGGCTCAAAGAAGCAGCTCGCCACCACCTTATTTTTCAGCAGCTCTGGATTTGGCTCTGCTTTGAGTCTTGCGGCAGTATCGACGATAAGCTCCAGTTCATCACGAGAGAGCTCTGGAATGGAGATGATGTGCTTGTTAAATAACGAATGCGCCATAACGGGTCTTCCTTTTTCTATGCATACAGTCAAATTGCGGACAAAAAAAAAGCCCCCTAAAAATAGGAGGCTTCGAAACGATCAATAGAGCAAAATAAAAATGACACCACCGCCACTCTTTGGCGTGTAGTTTGACAATCATGTGCGACAGAATTGCAGTTCATTTTTTGCTCTCTTAAGACAAATTGCGGAGGATTATACTCAGATAAAAACGGCATGCAATACTTTCTGTAAAGTATTCATTTAATGGATTTTTATGCGAAATAACCTCTACATTTTGCTTTGATTTAAGCCCTTGTTGAAACAGAAAATCTCAGGGTTTTTGGGGCGATAATGCCCTCAAGTACATGAAAAAAAATGCGGGCTTTATCCAAGGGCTAAATCCCAAGTTCGCCGCCCGCATTTCCCTGTCATTACACTTAACTTGTCAATGTCTCGCGAACAAGTGAGTGCTTAACTTCTTAGTTGTTTCGATTCTTAGCTGTTTAGGTAATTAACTGCCTAGTGTTGCAACCATTACTGCTTTGATGGTGTGCATGCGGTTTTCAGCTTCATCGAACACGATAGAGTATTCAGACTCAACTACCTCATCAGTCACTTCCACACCGTCTTTTAGCTGTGGATATTCAGCCGCAAGTTGTTTGCCTACCGTGGTATCTTCGCCATGGAAAGCTGGCAGACAGTGCATGAATTTCACATGTGGGTTACCCGTTGCTTTCAGCATTTCCATGTTCACTTGGTAAGGCATCATTAGGTTGATACGCTCAGCCCATGCTTCTTTCGCTTCGCCCATAGATACCCAAACGTCGGTGTACAGGAAGTCACAATCTTGCACGCCTTCTTGAACATCTTCAGTCAGTGTAATTTTGCCACCTGTGTGCTCTGCGATTTCACGACACTGAGCCAATAGTTCTTCTTGTGGCCAGAACTGTTTTGGAGCAACAAGGCGAATGTCCATGCCCATTTTCGCTGCGCCAACCATCAGAGAGTTACCCATGTTGTTGCGAGCATCACCTAGGTAAGCAAAGCTGATTTCATGCAGTTGTTTACCACGGCCGTATTCCGTCATGGTTAGGAAGTCAGCAAGAATTTGTGTAGGGTGGAATTCGTCAGTCAGACCATTCCATACTGGAACTCCAGCGTAAGCGCCTAGCTCTTCAACAATCTCTTGACCGAAGCCGCGGTATTCAATGCCATCGTACATACGGCCAAGAACGCGAGCGGTATCTTTCATTGATTCTTTGTGGCCAATTTGAGAGCCAGATGGGCCTAAGTAAGACACGCGAGCGCCTTGGTCGAATGCCGCTACTTCGAATGCACAGCGAGTACGAGTTGAGGTTTTCTCAAAGATAAGCGCAATGTTTTTGCCAGTTAGTGTTGGCTGTTCGTAACCGTTGTACTTCGCTTTTTTTAGCTCCATAGAAAGATCTAATAAGTGTTGAATTTCGCGTGGAGTGAAATCTAGTAGTTTTAGGAAGTTACGATTGCGTAGGTTAAAAGCCATGATGTATTCCTTCTTAGATTTAGGCGCTTTCTTGTTACAGGGAAAGAAAATTCAAGAAAGCGCGATTCAATTTTTGTGTATTAATTTCAGTTCAAACGGTGATTCAGTTTTCTCGCAAGGTTTGAAAAGCTCGCGAGTAGATTAATCTTTGGTGATGTTGGTGCCCGCCAAGCCTTGCAGGATTTGCAAACCATCTTCGAGTGCACCAATACCGACGACTTTGCCGCCTTGCTGAATGAATTCGCACGATGCTTCAATTTTTGGTCCCATAGAGCCTGCATCAAATTCGAATTTCGCCAGTTCACTTGGTGTGGTGCTGCGCAGTGCGTGTTGAGTCGGTTTGCCCCAATCAAGGTAAACAGCGTCCGCGTCGGTCAAAATAAGCAGTGCATCCGCATCCAGTTGTTTCGCTAAGAAAGCCGCTGACATGTCTTTGTCGATAACCGCTTCAACACCCACTAATTTGCCGTTCTCTTTTTTCACTGGGATGCCACCGCCGCCAGTACAAATCACTAGGTGGCCTGCATCGATAAGTTGGGTGATCGCTTCGTGCTCAACAATGCCAGTAGGGCGTGGGCTTGGCACAACGCGACGGAAGTGTTGGCCGTCTGGTTTGACGATCCAGTGGAATTTCTCCGCCAATTCACGCGCTTCCGCTTCTTCGTAGATCGGGCCAATCGGCTTCGTTGGATCGGCGAATGCAGGATCGTTTGGATCAACGGTCATTTGCGTCAACATGCACGAGATGTTGCGGTTAGGTAGATAGTTCTTGAACTCTTGCATCAGCATGTAGCCGATCATGCCTTGAGTCTCACTGCCCAATACATCTAGCGGATACGGGTTTACTTTTTTGTATTCCAAACCTTGCAGAGCCAGTAAACCAACTTGTGGGCCATTACCATGTACTAGAACCACGTTGTACACTTTCGCGATTTCAGAGATGGTTTTAACCGCTGTTTCAATATTACGGCGTTGAACATCGGCTTCTAACGGCTCACCGCGACGAAGTAAGGCATTACCGCCGAGTGCAACAACAACAGTTTGCTTAGTCATAATTGTGTTCTCTCATTTTGGCCAAGCTGAGATTATTTAAGATCATTCAACTTGGCCGTTTTCGTCTTAGTGATTAGATACCATCACGCTCAATTGGGCAGCTCATGCAGCGTGCGCCACCGCGACCGCGGCCAAGTTCATCTCCAGGGATAGGAAGAACTGTGATGCCTGCTTTATCGTATTTTTCATTGGTGTATGTGTTGCCTTCGTAGCCAATCACGACGCCAGGTTTAACCGTTAGAACGTTGTTTGCATCGTTCCACTGCTCACGTTCTGCATGGAAGTTGTCACCACCAGTCGTGATTAGGTTTAACTTGTCTACGCCCAATGCTTTTTCGATAGCCGTTACGAAGTAGCCTTCCTCTTTCACTTTTACCGCACCAGACTCATCGCCAGTTAAGTTCCAGCACTGAACGTCTTTACTCACCACTTCAGGGTAAACAGAGAACGTATCTTCGTTCATGTGCGTCATAACGGTGTCTAAGTGCATGCAAGAGCGGTGTTTTGGTAGCTGCATTGCGATAACTTGTTTCGCTTGACCGTGTTTGAATAGGCTCGATGCTAAGTGCTCAACACCTTGTGCTGTTGTACGCTCAGACATACCGATAAGAACCGTACCGCGACCGATTACAAGAACGTCACCGCCTTCAATGGTTGAGTTGTCGTAGCTGATGTTTTCTTCATCGCCGAAGTACTTAATGAAGTCTTGGCCAGCAAATGTTGGGTGCCAGCGGTAAATAGCGCGAACGTGGTTGGTTTCACGTTGACGAGCAGGTTTCGCCATCGGGTTGATGGATACGCCACCGTATACCCAGCAAGATGTGTCACGAGTAAATAGGTGGTTTGGTAGCGGTTCGATAATGAAGTCGGTTGGTGCGTGCATGCCTTGCATCATTGAAGATGATTTCATTGGCATCTCAGCGTAAGACAGACCACCCGTTAGGATTTTTGCTAGTTCTAGGTTTGGTAAGTCGCCCAAGTAGCAGCGCACATCGTTAGCAAAGGTTTTGCCTAAGCGGTAATCAGAAACTTGATGATTCAAAAGCCAATCTTTCGCTTCTGGCACTGCTAGCGTGTCTGCTAGTAGGTCAGTAAGAAGAAGAACTTCAACACCTTGATCACGCAGCGTTTGAGTAAATGCGTCATGCTCTTTACCAGCACGTTCAACAGCCAGTACGTCATCAAATAGTAAATCGTGACAGTTAGAGGGTGTTAGGTGAGTCAGTGCGCGTCTTGGACGGTGAACTAGAACGCGGCGTAATTGACCTATTTCAGAACCTACATAGAACTTACTCATGATCGTCTCTCTCTTATATATTTGAATTACTTTTATCGCTAAGAGTAATTATTTATTTTCAGTTGAGAAGAATGAATTATTTATTCATATCTCTTGTCTGGAATTAATATTACGCCTGCTAGTCAGGTATTCTTAGAGATCTATCACAAATCGTTTTTTATCCCGCAGCCCTTTAAAATTAAGGGTTTAACAAACTTTATGCACTTTCAGTTATGAATAATACATTCTAAATAGTTAGCAGTTAGGGAACTTTATGCACGCTTTTTTGACGAAACTTACTAGAATCTAATTTACGAGGGATTATATGCAGAATAGTTTTATTGATAAGAGTGTACTTAGCTTGGAAGTATGCAGTGTTTTTATTTAGATATTTAATTTTGGATGTGGAATTAATTGTTTATTAACAAAGTAAATGCGAATAAAGCTGTTGCGATCACATTTTAAAATCGGCTGTTTAAGTGTGTTTTTTGATAGAAAAGGGCATTAATCCTCGTCTGTTTATTAGGCTATTAATTACTTTAAATATAATTAACGCTAATAAGTGACTAACTATTTGTTTAAACATCATGGTTGAAAATAGAGTGTTATTTCATCAAGAAAATTAGATGTTTAAAAGTAGGATTGATTCTTCTATTGCGAGTGCTTTGAGTTTAGTTGAGCTTGGCTACGAACAGAAGAACCTTGAATATCGCGTGTATGGCTTTGAGGAGCTGTTTCAGTGGCAGAGGGTTACATTGAGAGGGAACAATAAAAAAGCCGCTGTGAGAAGCGGCTTTGGATGAGAAAGGAGTGAAGTGCTGTTAGTTAGATCAGCGCACCAATACTCAGTACAACAATGCAGAACACCATCAATATACCGACTAGTGGCATCACCCATTTAACCCAGCGCACGTAAGGGACACGAGCAATCGCCAAACCACCCATCACCACCGCGGAGGTTGGGGTGATTAGGTTCACCAAGCCAGATGCAGATTGGTACGCAGTGATAACCAAGTCACGACCTACGCCAGCAAAGTCGGCCAGTGGTGCCATGATTGGCATGGTCAGTACCGCTAAGCCAGAGGTCGATGGCACTAAGAACGACAGTAGAATCTCTAAGAAGAACATCACGTTAATGAAGGTAACCGAAGAAAGCCCCGTTACCATCTGTTCTGCTGAGAAGAGAATGGTATCGGTGATCATACCGCGGTCCATCACCACTACGATACCACGTGCAATACCTATGATGAGCGCAACGCCAAGTAGGTCGCGGGCACCATCAATGAAGCTGGTGGTAAACTCTTCTTCGCTCATGCGAGCCACAATACCAACGATGATGGTTGCTGCTAAGAACATCGCTGAGATCTCAGCCATCCACCATCCAGCAACGGATACACCATAAATCATTACAGCGAACGAGCCACCAAAAATGGTCAGAATCAGTTTGCGAGTCGCGGTGAATTCAAGTTTTTCGCCGCTCGCATTACCTAAGAAGTGCGCTTTGTTCTCTTCGTATTTGTCGTAGACAATTGATGTTGTTGGATCGGCTTGAACCATTCTTGCGTAACGCATTACGTAGGCAACACAAATACCCCAACCAATAATCAACATCGCAATGCGCAACACGATACCGTCTGTAAATGGAATACCAGAGGCGTTGGCAGCGATCACGGTTGCGAATGGGTTAATCGTTGAACCCAGCACCCCAATACCTGCACCAAGCAGTACGGTCGCAGCGGCAACAAGAGGGTCAAAGCGAGCTGCCATCATTACCGGCACTAGCAATGTATAGAAGGGCAGTGATTCTTCCGCCATGCCGTAGACGGTACCACCTGCGGCAAATAGCGCCATCAGTATTGGTATCATCAACTCTTCTCGCCCTTCTAAGCGGGCGGTGACGCGCTCGATACCGGCATCAATGGCACCCGTTTTGGTTACTAGCCCTAAGAAGCCACCAATGATTAAGATGAACAGCGAAACGTCGATAGCCGCCGCTTCATAGCTATTGTGGTCATAGAAGCCGTCAATAGGCGCGAGCAGTACATCAATCACGCCTTGAGGGTTACCTTCTACCGCTTGATAGGTTCCGGTTACGGGTACTTCTCGGCCTAGCTCTTCATTCATTGCACGGTCGTATTGGCCTGCTGGAACAATCCAGGTAAGCAGTGCGACGAACGCAATCAGAATAAATAGAATGGTGTAGGCAGAAGGGAATTTAAAGTTGGCAAAGAAGCCGCCCTTTTTTTTCTCGCTTGGTATCGTTTGAGTTGTCATGGCTATCTCCTTACATCATCTTAAATAGAAGTGATGTGAATTAGCGACTAATGATTTATAGATTGTAAATACACGGACACTTATAAAGCACTCAACGATATAAAGTTGCTGACTTTAAATTAAGGTTGTTTTTATATTTACTAATCCAAATGAAGTTAGATTTAATTTAGCTGCGGTTATTTTATTCCTTACTCCGGTATTTAAGTTTGGTGCTGTTCACAAAAATAATGGCTAATAAAAGGGCTAAAAAATGGCAGAAAATCGTCAAGGTTTTTTGGTTAGTTAGCTTGGATTAATATTCGTTGTGGATTAACTGGAAGTGGAAGGAGATTGATTTGGTAGGTGTTGTTTATGATTTGGCAGAATAATCTTGGAATTTTATTCAAACTTTATTTTTAGGCGGTTTTTAAAGTTTATAATGGTTATTTGATGCGTATCAAATAACACATTGAGCAGAAAACAAAAAAGGAAGCCGAAGCTTCCTTTTAAATGTTCAATCACCAGCGAATGTTAGATAAACAGACCGCCGAATGCGAAGCCGAGTGCTACCGCAGTACTGATTGTTACCACACCTGGAATGAAGAATGGGTGGTTGAATACGTAGTTACCGATACGCGTTGAGCCTGTGTCATCCATCTCAACCGCTGCTAGTAGCGTAGGGTAAGTTGGAAGTACGAACAGCGCACTTACCGCAGCAAAAGAAGCAACGGCTGTTAGTGGTGCTACGCCAATCGCTAGTGCTGCAGGCATCAGTGCAACTGTTGTTGCGCCTTGAGAGTAAAGCAGCATAGAAGCGAAGAACAGAACAAGAGCCAGCATCCATGGGTAGTCAGCCAGTAGAGCGCCTGCTACGTCTTTGATTTCAGCAACGTGTGCGTTTACAAACGTTGAACCTAACCAAGCCACACCAAGTACACATACACATGCCGTCATACCAGAACGGAACGTTGGTGCTGAAGAAATCTTCGCTGCATCAATCTTAGTGAACATCACGATAGCCGCTGCTGCTGCCAGCATTACAGACATGATCGCTTCGTTACGACCTAGCGCCGGGTTTTCAATTAGGCCAACAGAGCTAGAGATAGCCGCTGCGTAACAAACCACGAAACCAATTGCAGCTAGGAAGATGTACGTTGCTTTCTTCGCTGTAGGTAGAATTTCGCGTTTCTCTTCTGTTGCTAGCTTGATTAGACCTTTCTCTAGACGTTCTTGATAAACAGGATCGTCTTTCAATTCGCTACCCATGTAGTTAGCAACAACCGCACCAACCATACAAGCGATGAAGGTTGTTGGGATACAAACCATCAATAGCGTTAGGTAATCAACACCAAATGGTGCCAACATTGCTGCGAAAGCCACAACTGCAGCCGAGATTGGCGAAGCTGTGATAGCAATTTGAGAAGCGACAACTGCGATAGACAGTGGACGAGAAGGACGAACACCTTGGCCTTTCGCTACTTCTGCAATAACAGGAAGCGTAGAGAATGCTGTGTGACCAGTACCCGCCATTAATGTCATTACAAAGGTCACAATCGGCGCGTAAAAGGTGATGCGTTCAGGGTGTTTACGCAAAAAGTTTTCGGCAATTTGTACCAACCAGTCCATACCGCCAGCAACTTGCATTGCAGCAATTGCGGTGATAACTGACATGATGATCAAGATTACGTCGATCGGGATGAAAGATTGGCTTGTTGGAACGCCAAGAATAAGTGAAAGGGCAATAACACCAGCACCACCGGCAAAACCAATACCGATACCGCCAATTCTGGCCCCCAAAAAGATAAAGAGCAGGACGACAAACAGTTCTACTGCAATCATAAGTAACACCTCATTTAGATTTTATTATGTGAACATTCGCCGCTGGAATGTTCACATAATAGTTCTATGGTTTAGATTCAATTTGGCAAAAGCGCAACCAACGGAAATCCACAAAATAATCATGGTTAACCGTATTGGAGCCTAAAAAAGGGCTCCGTTTGGAACCCTTTCTCGCTAACTTTATTCGTAGCGCTTCGCTTTATACTGAGGATGCATCAAATTTTCAACAGAGAAAATGTCATCAAGTTCTTCTTCGGTCAATAAACCGCGTTCTAGAACTACATCACGAACACTCTTACCTGTTTCTGCACAGATCTTACCAACAATGTCACCTTCGTGGTGGCCAATGTATGGGTTTAGGTAAGTGACGATACCGATAGAGTTAAATACGTGCGCTTCACATACTTCTTTGTTTACCGTAATGCCGTCTACACACTTGTCGCGCAGGTTCACACAAGCGTTTGTCAGAATGTCTAGAGACTCAAACATGCTTTGTGCAATAACAGGTTCCATTACGTTCAGTTGAAGTTGACCACCTTCCGCAGCGAAAGAAACCGTGTTGTCGTTACCTAGAACTTTGAAGCAAACTTGGTTTACTACTTCAGGTACAACTGGGTTTACTTTAGCAGGCATGATTGAAGAACCTGCTTGCAGTTCAGGTAGGTTTAGCTCGTTCAAACCAGTACGTGGACCTGAAGAAAGTAGACGCAAGTCGTTACAGATCTTAGATAGCTTAACTGCTAGACGCTTAAGTGCGCCGTGCGTCATTACGTATGCGCCACAGTCAGACGTTGCTTCGATTAAATCTTCAGCCGCTACACACTCTAGGCCTGTTACTTCTGCTAGGTGTTTCACTGCTAGGCCTTGGTAACCCGGTGCTGCGTTCAGACCTGTACCGATAGCCGTTGCGCCTAGGTTTACTTCAAGCAGTAGTTTTGAAGTGTATTCTAGGTTTTTGATTTCTTCATTGATGGT
This sequence comes from Vibrio sp. 1S139, assembly GCF_041439475.1. Classification (NCBI taxonomy): domain Bacteria; kingdom Pseudomonadati; phylum Pseudomonadota; class Gammaproteobacteria; order Vibrionales; family Vibrionaceae; genus Vibrio; species Vibrio sp. 1S139. Next base: position 83,456 of record NZ_JBGOOD010000005.1, on the reverse strand, counting down.
TACAGCCCAAGCGTGGAACTCTTGGCCAACCGTCATTGGAACTGCGTCTTGAAGCTGAGTACGACCCATCTTCAAAATCGTGTTGAATTCTTGGCTCTTAAGCTCAAATGCACCTTTTAGGTATTCGATAGCATCGATCAGTTTACGCACGCTGTTGTAAACAGAGATGCGGAAGCCCGTTGGGTAAGCACAGTTTGTAGATTGGCTGCGGTTTACATGGTCATTTGGGTTGATGAACTCGTATTGGCCTTTTTCTTTGCCCATAAGTTCAAGTGCCACGTTCGCAACGACTTCGTTCGCGTTCATGTTTACAGAAGTACCAGCACCACCTTGGAAAACGTCCGATGGGAACTGATCCATGCACTTGCCAGTGTCTAGAATGAGGTCACAAGCTTCGATGATGTATTTAGCCACTTCGCTTGGAATTACACCTAACTCTTTGTTTGCTAAAGCCGCTGCTTTCTTTGTCATCACCATACCGCGAACGAATTCAGGTACATCTGAGATCGTTACATTTGAGATGTTGAAGTTTTCAACTGCGCGTAGAGTGTGGATGCCGTAGTAAGCATCAGCCGGAACATGACGTTGACCTAATAGATCTTCTTCGAGACGAGTAGCTTGAGGAGCTTCAACTTGAGCTTCTGATTGAGTAGCCATAACAGGATCCTTAGAGAATTATTCTGATTATATAGTTAGTTATTAGCCTATTCTGTGTGCAAATACTCCGTTCGCTAGAATATTGGGCTGATAAATCCGTCCTGACTTATGTGGCACATGATACTGTACTTAGCGCATAAAAATATTAAGTTGATCACCTTTTTCGTTTTTGTTTCGTCAATATTTAGCAAACTTATTCCGGGTCAATAAACACGCTTATTTACAGGATAAATTTGAGATTGATAGGGCTTTCAGCGTAAACTGGATGTAACAAAGGAGGGCGTGTGTTTCCTATCTTATTATTACTATTTATCTTCGTACCCATCATTGAGATTGGGCTATTTATTCAAGTTGGTGGCTTCTTAGGATTGTGGCCAACTATCGCGTTGGTTCTGATCACTGCATTTGTGGGTGCATCGCTGGTTCGTAGCCAAGGCATTCAGACACTTATGTCTGTTCAAGGTCGGTTGCAACAAGGCGAAATGCCAGCACAACAGATTCTTGAAGGCGTGATGCTTGCGGTTGCAGGCGTATTGCTGCTGACTCCGGGTTTTATGACGGACGCACTCGGTATGTTGGTATTGTTACCAGCACCAAGAGCGATGATTGCCAAGAAAATGATGGAAAAAATGGTGGTGACCAATATGTCTGGTGGTTTTCATGCGGGTGGACAAGCTGGTTTTGGCCAGAGCCCATTTGGACAAGACCCATTCAATTCAGGTCCATCTGACCAATCAAAAGACGGCAACACCTTTGAGGGTGAGTTTGAGAAGAAAGACGACGACAACGATCGTAACCGCTTAAATTAATCCGTTTTTTCTCTTTTCTTTATATAGAGGGAAAAACAGAAAAGGCTCTTACCGTTATCCTTCGCAAGAAAGTGATAATGGTAAGAGCCTTTTTATTGCGCATTAGCGATTACAGATAACAGGCAGTTTGAGCGTTCGGTTATACCGCGCCTTCAAAGCCCATTTGTCGCCATGCTTCAAAAGCAATGATTGCCACTGCGTTAGACAGGTTCAGGCTGCGCGCGTCTGGCATCATTGGAATACGAATGCGTTGTTCCATTGGCATGCTTTCAATGAACTCAGCAGGCAGGCCGCGAGTCTCTGGGCCAAACATCAACACATCACCTTGTTGGAATTTTGCATCAACGTGGTGACCTGTCGTTTTAGTGGTGCAGGCAAAGATGCGGAAGTCACCCTCGCGTTCATTCTCAAGATACTCAAGGAAAGCTTCTAGGTTCTTGTGACGCTTAACTCGCGCAAGGTCGTGGTAATCCAAGCCAGCACGACGAACCTTCTTCTCTTCAAAATCAAAGCCAAGCGGTTCAATCAGGTGCAGGTTTGCGCCGCAGTTAGCACATAGGCGGATGATGTTACCCGTATTGGGTGCAATTTCTGGTTCGTATAGAGCGATATCAAACATGTTGGTTCACAAGAGTAATCAAAGATAGCCCGAGTATACGGTGGCAAGCTGAGTGAGTACAGTTCACCACCATTCGCTTACGCTTTATTCGCGAGTGCTTGTGCGTAGTTTTCAGCAACCGCCTTCCAATTCACCACATTCCACCATGCGTTGATGTAATCAGGACGACGGTTTTGGTAGCTGATGTAGTAGGCGTGTTCCCAAACATCGAGCGCAAGAATCGGTTCGCCATCACTGACAACGGTATCCATCCACGGATTATCTTGGTTCGAGGTTGAGATGATCTTCAGTTGCCCTTGCTCTACCACTAGCCAAGCAAAGCCGGAGCCAAAGGTATTGATCGCCGCTTGGGCGAACTGATCTTGGAATGTCTCGAAATCACCGAAGGTACTCTTGATAGCCTCACCAAGCTCGCCCGTAGGTTCACCACCGCCGTCTCGCGACATGCAGTTCCAGTACAAGATGTGATTGTAGTAGCCACCGCCATTGTTACGAACAGCCGGGCTGTGCTGAGAGATGTTGGCGAAGATCTCGGTCAGAGATTGCTGTTCTAGCTCGCTGCCAGACACCGCCGCAACAAACTTATCGTAGTAGGTTCTATGGTGCTTGCTGTAATGCACTTCCATTGTCTTAGCGTCAATGTAAGGCTCTAGGGCATCGTAAGCGTAGGGTAAAGCAGGGAAAGTGTGCGACATGGTAAATCCTCCTTAATTAGAGGATTTACCATAATGGTAATGACAATCATTATCAACTGCGATCTTTGTGGGGGTATTACACCGGTAAGATAGGCAGGGTGATTTCGAGTTGTAATCCACCGAGCTGGCTGCGGGTTGCGGTGATGGTTCCGCTGTGTTGGCGAATCGCACTTTCAGTAATGGTTAATCCAAGCCCTGTGCCGCCAGAGTTTCTGTCACGCGCTGTTGAGACACGGTAAAAAGGTCTGAAGATAGAATCGAGTTCATCCTCTGGAACACCATCACCATTATCATTGACGCAAATTGTTAGCTGATCTTGAACCACATGGAACTGTACATCCACTTGGTCTTTACCGTAGTAGATGGCATTGCGTGTAATGTTGTCTAGCGCACTCATCAGCAGTTTAGGGTTCCCCGAAATAGAGCGTTCTGGGATCTCCGAGAACGTCAGTTGTTTGCCCATCTGTTCGGCTTCAAACTCTGCGTCTTTTAAGATCTCTTCCCATAGGCTCGAGATAGGCTGAACCTCACGAGTAATATGGCTGTCGACCTGCATACGAGATAGCGTCAGCAGCTCACTGATCATCTGTTCCAAACGCTGTGCTTCGGTATCAATGCGTTCTAACTCTTGGCTCTCGCCTTGTTTACGAATCGCCAGTGCATTGGCCATGCGAAGACGTGTCAGTGGCGAGCGGAGCTCGTGTGAGATATCAGAGAGCAGGCGTTGTTGCCCCGAAATCATCTGGTTTACCGCTTCTACCATCTGGTTAAAGCTTTCACCAGCTTGTCTGAACTCTGAAGTACCTTTTTCGAGTGTTGGATCGACCTCGAATTGACCTTTCGCCACGCGTTGTGCCGCGCGTTCTAGCCTGCGAGCGGGTTGACTCAGTGCCCAAGCTAACCAAAGTAATAGCGGGGTACTCGCCAACATCACGGCAAGCAATAGCTGCAGAGGTCTATCAAACAGGCGCAGTAAGAATGGCGGTGGTTGGTTCCACTTCACTCCGGCATACATCAGCAACTCTTCACCAGCGAGAGTAATTGGCACTGGCCCTGCGACCATGTAGTGTCCGTAGAGTTTTTGCTTCGGCATCTCAGGGTTATCAATCGAGGTAACAAAGTTACGAATCGCCTTTAGCTTATAGTCTGAATGCCTTTTCGAGGTAAGGACTGCGCCCTCAAGATCGGTCAGGTAGATGCGAGCTCTAGAATCCTTGCGGCTGCGTGGCGCCTCCAGTTGGAAGACAATCTTGCCCAGATTAGGTTCTTTGGCGTAGCGTTTCTCTGTGATTTTAGCGATACGCTCGAGTTTATCGAGGTGATCTGCGGGCACATCTCGCGCGACTCGAGGGTCTAAATGGGGAAGTGACAGCACCGACAAAAGCACCAGTAACATGGTGAACCAAAAGATAGCAAAGATACGTCCATATAAGCTGGTGATTTTAGGTATACGCATTAATCTTCCTCTACCAATAAGTAGCCACGGCCTCGTAAGGTTTTGATACGTGATTTGCCGTCAGTGCGCTCAGGAATCTTCTTACGTAGATTAGAGATGTGCATGTCTATCGCGCGGTCAAACGCTGCGAGCCTTTTACCCAGCACATCCAAACTCAGTGCTTCTTTGGTGATCACTTGCCCTGGGTTTTGGATAAGGTGACTCAGTAGGGCGAACTCGGTTGTGGTGAGGTCGATGAGCTCCCCATTGCAGTAGGCTTCTTGTTTGCCAGGGAAGACTTCGATGTCTTGATATTGAACTCTATCACTGGCCGCCTTAGGTGCGGTGTTGGTTTGAGTACGACGCAAGATAGCTCGAATACGAGCTAACAACTCTCGGTCACTGAAAGGTTTAGGCAGGTAATCATCCGCGCCAAGTTCAAGACCAATCACACGGTCGATCTCTTCGCCTTTTGCGGTCAGCATTAGTACCGGCGTTTCCCAATTTTCCCTCAGCTTTTTTAGCGTTTCCATGCCATTAAGGCGCGGCATCATTACATCCAAAAGGACCAGATCAATCTCATCATTGATCGCTTCAAGCCCGGCATAGCCATCATTGGCTTCGGAGACAGTGAAGCCCTCAAAGCTCAAAATGTCTTTAAGTAAGCTGGTTAACTCTGTGTCGTCATCAATAAGAAGAATGTTCGCCATTGGGAAGCCTTAATCATTTAGTTAGGTTAATAATACTGCTAATTATTCGTCAACTTTCACTCTTTACGATTCTTTACGCTTTCTAAACGTCACTTTACGAGGGAAAGACTAATCTATATTCAAGCGCTGAGAAACAGACGCAACACATGACTTATTATACCGAATTGAGGCAACAATTATGAAAATGACTAAGAAACTTGTACTAGCAGCTGCGGCACTTCCACTTATTTTTGGTACAGCAAGCGCGTATGCTTACGGTGGTGGTGATAAAGGTGACCACAAAGGTATGCACGACAAGTGTGGCGGTTTCGATAAAAAAGTAATGCGCCAACTAGACCTAACCGACGCTCAAAAAGAACAGTTAAAAGAGATGCGTGAAGCAGACCGTGCTGAGATGAAAGCAAAGCGCGGTGCAAACAAAACGGCAAAAATGGCGCAAATGAAAGCGCATCACGAAAAGGTTCAAGCATTGGTACTTGCTGACAACTTTGACGAAGCAGCAGCAAACGACCTAGCAAGCCAAATGGTTGAGAAGCAAACTGAGCGTCGCGTAGCAATGCTTAAGAAGCAACACCAAATGATGAGCGTACTAACGGCTGAGCAAAAGACTCAACTGAAAGAAACCCAACAAGAGCGCATGACTAAGTGTGCTGACAAAATGGGAAAACGCATGAACAAAGACAAGTAATTCATTGCTTGAAAAATCAGCGTTGAATGAAAGTGTTTAGAAAGAAGCGGCCGAGTGTCGCTTTTTTTGATCCTTAAAAATGAATGTTTTACATCATGGCTGTCATATTCAATTGGTGGTTTGCAGGTTATACTTTGTGCTATCAGTCACTTTATAGCCAAGTTATGAAACAAGAATACGCACGTTTAGTTACGCTCGCCGCTTGGGCAGCCACCACCATCGCCACTATTTTATTGATAGTGAAAGTCGCAGCTTGGTGGGTGACAGGTTCCGTGAGTCTGTTGGCTTCCGTCGTGGATTCAATGCTGGATATCGCGGCCTCTGTCGTTAACCTTATCGTGGTTCGTTACTCTCTGCAGCCTGCCGACAAAGAGCACACCTTTGGTCATGGTAAGGCTGAATCTCTCGCTGCATTAGCGCAGGCAATGTTTATTTCAGGCTCTGCATGTTTCCTTATTCTCAATGGTATTGAGCGCTTCTTCCGACCTCATGAACTGAATTCTCCAGAGATTGGTATCTATGTCAGCTTATTTGCGATGGTGATGACCTTCGGTTTGGTTCGATTCCAAAAGCATGTGGTCAACAAAACAGGCAGCCAAGCTATTGCGGCCGACTCTCTGCACTATCAATCAGACCTTTATATGAACGCTGCGATCATGCTGGCACTGGCATTGAGCTGGTTTGGGATTGGTCAGGCGGACTCAGTATTCGCGGTCGGTATCGGTATCTACATTCTGTACAGCGCTTATCAAATGGCGATGGAAGCGGTTCAGTCTCTGCTTGATCATAAGCTGCCAGATGATGAGCTGAAACAGATTAAAGAGACATCATTGAGCGTGGAAGGCGTGTTGGGTGTACATCAATTACGAACGCGTCGCTCGGGGCCAATACGCTTCATCCAACTGCATCTAGAATTGGAAGATAATATCCCACTTATTGAAGCGCATCGCATTTCTGACGAAGTAGAGGCTAAGCTTATCTCCTTGTTCCCTGATGCTGATGTATTAATTCACCAAGACCCGTATTCGGTCGTATTTGGACCAGAGAAGCAGCAGAAATTCCACTCGTGGTAATGCGTGCTAAAAATCAGCGGGCAAATGGTAAGTGAGTGGCTTTTGAACTAAAGTGAGTAAAAATTATTAACTGTTAGGTGATTCAAAAACCACCTTAGTAACAATTAATGTTGATTCTGATGTGAATCAACAAAGTTATTGAGTAAAACTGTAATACTCTTACAGAAGTAGAAATGTTACATAATTTTACGCGATTTGAGTGCTATTCCTGTTGAGGAAATGTAACATAACGCACAAATATAGATTTAAAATCTTGTTGATATACAATCAGCAAGAACAAGAATTGAATAATAGATTCCCAAAAATCGAGGGTGAGCATGATTAAGAAGATCGGTGTTTTGACCAGTGGTGGTGACGCTCCAGGTATGAACGCAGCAGTTCGCGGCGTTGTTCGTACTGCGTTATCAGTTGGCATTGAAGTTTACGGTATTTACGATGGCTACCAAGGCCTTGTTGAAGACCGCATCGAAAAGCTTGACCGTTCAAGCGTATCTGACGTGATCAACCGTGGTGGTACTTTCTTAGGTTCTGCACGTTTCCCTGAATTTAAAGACGTTGCTGTTCGTGAGAAAGGCATTGAGAACCTTAAGAAGCACGGTATCGAAGCACTTGTTGTTATCGGTGGTGACGGTTCTTACATGGGTGCTAAGAAGCTGACTGAAATGGGTTACCCATGTATCGGTCTTCCAGGCACAATCGATAACGATATCGCGGGTACTGACTACACAATCGGTTACCTAACAGCGCTTAACACTGTTATTGATTCAATTGACCGTCTACGTGACACGTCTTCTTCTCACCAACGTATTTCTATTGTTGAAATCATGGGCCGTCACTGTGGTGACCTTACGCTTATGTCAGCAATCGCGGGTGGTTGTGAGTACATCATTACTCCAGAGACTGGCCTAGATAAAGAACAGCTTATCAGCAACATCCAAGATGGTATTGCGAAAGGTAAGAAGCACGCAATCATCGCTCTAACTGAGCTAATGATGGATGCTAACGAACTGGCTAAAGAGATCGAATCTTCAACAGGTCGTGAAACTCGTGCAACGGTTCTTGGTCACATCCAACGTGGTGGTCGTCCTACTGCATTTGACCGTGTATTGGCTTCTCGCATGGGTAACTACGCTGTTCACCTTCTTCAAGAAGGTCACGGTGGTCGTTGTGTGGGTATCGAGAAAGAAGAACTTGTTCACCACGACATCATCGATTGTATCGAGAACATGCAGAACCCAGACCGTTCTGAGCTGTTCCGCGTTGCAGAAGAGTTGTTCTAAGCCACGCTTAGCGTTCGCTTAAAGAATTTAAAAACCGCTGATTATTCAGCGGTTTTTTTGTGCCTGCCGTTCTTTAGATTCATTGTAAAATCCCCTCCTAGCCTCCCCTTATGTCAGGTTTCTAGATCCCTTTAGCTTTCATTGGAAAGGGGAGGAACCGTTCCGTAGTTGTTGGAGCATATACCGACTACAACAAATTTTAGCGATTAACGTAAGCTTTCCTATTAGCGATTTATTGAACATTTTATGGTTTCAGTAAGCCTAGGAACCTAAGTGAACAAAGAAAGTTCTCCCCCTTTACCTTAGATCGGCAGGGTAATCGAAAATGTTGAAATAAGGGGGAGTTAGAGGGGGATGTGTACACAGAAGTTTATTTGGGGATTGAATTCATGATTTTCACCAAAACTTCTTCAAGATTCTGATTAACTTCATTATTGGTAAAGCGAAGCACCTTGATTCCAATCTTGTTTAAGTCTCGTGTACGCTGATGATCGTAAGCCTGTGCTTGTTCTGAAAAGTGGCTATTACCATCTATCTCAATGGCCAGTTTTAGTTCACAGCTGAAGAAATCCACGACGTACTTTCCGATGCTATGTTGTCTGCGAAACTTAATACCAAGCTGCTTGTTCCGTATATAAAACCATAGCTTGCGTTCTGGTTGAGGCATGTTGTTTCGGAGCTGTTTTCGAAATGTGTTTAGATGAGCTTGTGTATAAATCTTCATAACGCAGTCTAATAAACCGGAATGTTATTAAGTTACAAAGAGCTCAGTGCAAAAAAGAGGTTGGGAGTGGCGGTTTTCGAGCGAGATCAAAAAAGGCCAACCTAAGTTGACCTTTCATTTAATTTAAACGGTGAAGTTTAAATTAAGCTTTTGCTTCAGCTGCTGCTTTAGCGATAGCTGCGAAGCTTTTCGCGTCTAGAGCTGCGCCGCCAACTAGAGCACCGTCGATGTCTGGTTGTGCGAAGTAAGCTGCTGCGTTTTCTGGCTTAACAGAACCGCCGTATTGGATAACAACTTTCTTAGCAACTTCTTCAGATTTCTCTGCGATGTGTGCACGGATTTGAGCGTGGATGCGTTGTGCATCTTCAGCTGTAGCTGCTTTACCAGTACCGATAGCCCAGATTGGTTCGTAAGCGATGATAGCGCCTTCAAGAGCTTCAACACCTTGAGTGTTGATAACAGCGTCAAGTTGACGAGCACATACTGCAACAGTTTCGCCTGCTTCGTTTTGTGCTTCAGATTCACCGATACAAAGAACTGGAGTTAGGCCGTTCTCTTTTAGGAATGCGAATTTCTTAGCTACGAACTCATCTGATTCGTTGTGGTATTCACGACGCTCAGAGTGACCGATGATGATGTGAGATGCGCCGAACTCTTTAAGCATTGCTGGAGACATGTCGCCAGTGAATGCACCGCTGTTGTTTAGGTCAGAGTTTTGAGCACCTAGGATGATCGCGCTGCCCGCTTCAGTAAGCGTACGCTCTGCTAGATCAACGAAAAGTGCTGGTGGAGCAACTGCTACGTCTACGCCTGTTACGCCTTCAAGTTCAGCGTTAAGACCGTTTAGTAGATCAACAACCATTTCTTTGCTGCCGTTTAGTTTCCAGTTACCCATAACTACAGGATGACGCATAGGAATATCTCCAAAGTATTTAAATAAATCGAATGTAAAAAAGTAAACTTTATTACGAAATAATATAACAGATTAATATCAACAGATCATGACTGTGGTCATGACTTTCTTGGATCTTACTCAATGGTCAGAGTAGATTTTGAGCATATATCAGTGATCCGGCAGACAGAATAATAGCTAACTTCTCGGATTTTTCATCGTTAGTTGTTATTAAGGGACAAACGATTGCGTTAACAACAGGAAGTAACAATGCCGAATCTAGTTCTAGAGTACTCCAATTCAGTGGATGAGCGAGTAAATATCCAAGGCTTACTGGAAGATCTCCACCAAGTCGCTCTCACATGTGGCTTGTTTGATGTGCCATCAGTGAAATCTCGTTCACTGCGTTGCCATAATTGGTTGGTCGGTGATGAGGAAGATAGTGTAGACTTTATTCATATCAGCTTTGAGTTACTTTCGGGACGAACGGAAGAGCAAAAGCGAGAATTGTCACGATCGTTAATGCAGGTCCTGCAAGAACAAGCGAGTCATGTAAGAAGCTTAACGGTGAATATTCGTGATATGGATAAAAGTTGCTTTCAAAAAGTAATAAACTAACCATTGCTGCTGACTTTTAGCGGCGTATAAATTTGAGTATTTAAGATGTCGATGAAAGAATTACTGCTCTCTTTCAAGGGGAGAATTGGTCGTAAGACTTACTGGATTTGGAATGTTTTCTACTACATAGCGATTACCGGTTTTGCTTCAGGTATCTCTGTGTTGTTCCCTGCTTACTCTTATATCCTGCTACCAATCATCCTATTGATGCTTGTGATCCCAGACCTTGCGGTAACCGCTAAGCGCTGGCACGACCGCAATAAGTCTAATTACTGGCTACTATTGAATGTGCCATTAGTATTGGGTCGTTTAGCTTCGCCAATGGTTGCAACGACGACAGAGCCGGTATCGCCAATTCATATGGCGGCAACCGTCGCGGCATTAGTGTGTGGTTTCTGGATTCTGATTGAGTGTGGTTTGTTGAAAGGTACAGAAGGCCGTAATGACTACGGCGAAGACCCATGTAAATATTGAACAGCGAACCAATAAGAAGGGGGCATTACGCTCCCTTTTTCTTTTTAGTGCTTTGCTAATTTCAGTACATTTTAGGTTCGGTATTCGGCTTAAAAGGCACGACATTTTCAGGCAGAGATTCTTCAAAGCCGCAGCGCCCTTCGAGTGCATCTTGGAACTTACAGACCTGACAGCGCAGCTCTTGCATGAGTACGACATTGGCGTGGTGTGGGTTTTTACAACGGCTAACCACTAAGTCGATGTGACTTTGCTGCGCACGAAGTCGGTCTTGCATCACGTCTGAAGCCGAACAAATCATCTGTTCGCACATCTCGTGTTTGAATTGATTGAATGCTTTCGGGTCGCTTTTCGCGAGTTGGACAAGTTCATCAAAGGGTGGCAGTTTTTGAGCGGGTTGTGGATGCGCCATCATTCCTTCCTTAGCATTAAGCGTGTTTCATATGCTCTAAGCTTAAGAAAGAAATCTGTACAAATTTTAATCTATTTGTATTTTCTCAATATTGAGACGGTATTAGCCGATTACCTTTGCAATCAAAGGGCGGGTGTTAAGGTGTAAGTGCAGCGTCGTTCGCCAGCAATGATGTGCTCTGTACGGCTCACGTGACACTCATCTTTTAGTAACTCAGTAAACACGTTGAGCTCAGATTGGCACAGGCTAGGGCAGCGAGTTGCAGCCTTACAGATAGGGCAGTGGTTCTCAATTAAGATGTAGTGATCATCATGCTCTTGAAGCTCAGCCATGTAGCCTTCGTCTTCACGAAGCTGGGTGAGTTTTTTAAGCTTGCTGATGAGTGAATCACAGCCAGACAGCGCAGTTTGATACTGCTTAAGAGTGTGTTGTTCACGCTCGGCAGCAACCTTAGCCAGCCCTTCTTTACCAAATAGATTCTCGACAGCATCAATCACTTGAATGGTGAGTTCACCATGTCGGTCTGAAAATTGGTTATGACCTTGTTGAGTCAGGGACCAGTGGCGAGTCGGGCGACCCACTTTCACTTTCACATCATGAAACGCAAGAATACCGTCATCTTCCAGGCTTTGCAGATGTTGCCTTGCCCCCATTGTCGTCATGCCAAATTCTTCTGACAGTTGTTTCGCGGTTACCGCGCCTTGACGCTTAATGGTCTGTAAGATTCTGTCGCTTGTTTTCATACTATCCCTACCTAATGAACCTTACTATTATGAGGCAAGGTGTTTATAAAGCAAACCATTTACTATATTGATGATAATTTACTCTATAGATAGCGTTTTACTCTATTGGCTGCCATGGTCAGATTCTGGTGCGCTAATAAAACAAAAGGCTGATACTAGGTATCAGCCTTGGAATATTCTGTTTCACCGAATTTAGGCTTACAGGATATGACCTACTACTTCTGGATCTTTACGCTCTAGGTAGTGGATAGATTTGATGCGGCGAATTGTACGGCAGCGGCCACGGATAAGCAGGGTTTCTGTGGTTGCGATATTACCTTGACGAGAAATACCTTCTAGCAAGTCACCCTTAGTGATGCCTGTTGCTGAGAATACAACGTTGTCGCTGCGTGCCATGTCTTCCATCTTCAATACGATACCCGCCGTTACGCCCATTTCTGCGCAGCGCTCAAGTTCAAGTTCACCGTGCTTGCGGTTCTCTTCTGTGTCGCCTTTCACTTCGTGGCGAGGTAGAAGACGACCGTGCATGTCGCCGTCGAGTGCGCGAATTACCGCCGCCGAGACCACACCTTCAGGTGCGCCGCCGATGCAGTACATGACGTCTACTTCACTGTCTGGCATACAGGTTAAGATAGAAGCCGCAACATCACCGTCTGGCACAGCAAATACACGAACGCCCATTGCTTGCATGTCGGCGATGACTTGATCATGACGAGGCTTAGCAAGCGTGGTTACGACTAGAGTATCAAGTGTTTTACCTAGTGCTTTAGCGATGTTTTCTAGGTTTTCTGTTAGTGGCAGTTCTAGGTCAATCACGCCTTTAGCGCCAGGGCCAACAACCAACTTTTCCATGTACATATCAGGCGCTTTAAGGAAGCTGCCTTTTTCGCCCGCAGCCAATACAGCCAATGCATTTGATTGGCCCATTGCTGTCATGCGTGTCCCTTCAATTGGGTCAACTGCGATGTCGACAGCGTCGCCGCCCACACCTACGTTTTCGCCGATGTATAGCATAGGTGCATCATCGATTTCACCTTCGCCGATAACAATCTCACCGCTAATTTCGGTTTTGTTTAATAGGCTACGCATTACTTCTACAGCAGCGCCATCTGCAGCGTTTTTATCGCCACGGCCAAGCCACTTGTAACCAGCTAGTGCTGCACCTTCTGTGACACGAGAGAATGACATTGCTAAATCGCGTTTCATGCGGACTCCAAAATTTTCAAAGGGGGAATAGAAATTTCGCGGCGAATTTTACCATATCCAAAAGGAAACGTTTGCCTTTTTGTTTTTTGGAGATTGCTCTCGATCAATTCGCAGTGGAAAACAGTTATTATTCATCAAAATAATCGGTTTGCCGTTGTGGCGGTAATCGTTCACGTCAATATTCGGTAAAAAGCGCTGTTTTTTTCATCGAATGGCGCAAAATATCGAATATATTGAGTGTTTATCCTTGCTCTGCTGAGTAGAATGGGGAAATAAGTGGAGTGAACCTTCACCATCAAACGGATAACTTAAAGGTAGGCCAGAATGTCTTTTGAAGTACTAGAGCAGCTAGAAGCAAAAATTCAAACAGCAGTAGATACAATTGCACTTCTTCAAATGGAAGTGGAAGAGCTTAAAGAAGAGAAACAAGCACTAGCAACAGAAGCTGGTGAGCTTAAAGCAAGCCGTCACGAGCTAGAGCAAAAAACTCAGCAAATGCAGGAAGAGCATTCAGCATGGCAAGATCGCATCCGTAACCTTCTTGGTAAAATGGATGAAGTAGAGTAATCGACTCTTCAGATTTAAAAAAACGCCCGCTACTCAGTAGCGGGCGTTTTTGTTTGTGTTCTTATGATTTGTTTTATTATTTGAAGCTGAGTGAGAGTTACTCGACGTCTTCTTCCTCGACATCCAAATTGAGTTCTACATCTAGAGGTTCGGCAGAAAGAATGATGCCAGTGTTGTCTGCGTAGAGGTAATCTTCAGGTAAGAAGGTCACGCTGCCAAAGTTCACTGGAACGTCTAATTCACCGACACCTTCTTGGCTCGCACCAACAGGGATAGAAGCCAAGGCTTGGATACCTAGGTTCATGTCTTCAAGCTCATCGACTTCACGAACGCACCCGTAAACCACAATCCCTTCCCACTCATTGTCTTCGGCAAGTAGGGCTATCTCAGCATCGATCAGCGCTTTACGTAGTGAGCCGCCCCCATCGATTAACAACACACGCCCCAGACCGTCTTGCTCTAGTACAGAGCGAATCAAAGCGTTGTCTTCAAAACACTTTAATGTCGTGATCTGTCCTGCGAAGGATGCACGTCCACCGAAGTTGCTGAACATTGGCTCCACGACATCAACTTGATCCAAATATATGTCGCACAGTGCTGAAGTGTTGTATTCCATTAGTATACCTTTTGAACAATGAGCTTACTTTGAGTATATCGGCGCTTGATCCCTTTGCAATGATTAGTCTCATTTAACTCAATAGAGTTTGAGCTACGACAACCCCTGCAAACAATAGGTTAGTGACCAGTGAGCATTTCACAATCACGGGCATCATTGGTGCAATTTGCGCTGGCTTTTCGGTTTCCCAAACGGCTTTGCCATGCTTGTAAACAATAATAATGCTCAGCAAAAACGGCAGGCTGATCCAGACCGGTTTTTCTTGAATAAGCAGGTAGATAGCGAAAGACGCAAGGGCGAGGCCAAGCAGAGCAAAATGATAGTGTTTGGCTTTGCGTTGTCCTAGGCGAACCGCCATGGTGCGCTTACCACATTCGCTGTCGTTTTCGATATCACGCATGTTGTTGATATTGAGTACCGCAACCGCCATCAAGCCACAGCCCAATGCCGGAAGGAATAGGCTTGGTTCAACATGGCCAGTGTGCAAGAAGTAAGTCCCTGAAACACCTAATAAACCGAAGAAGATAAATACCGATAAGTCGCCAAGGCCAATATAGCCATAAGGCTTATTACCGACGGTATAAGCGATGGCAGCAACAATGGCTAATATGCCTAACGCAATGAAAGATAAGATACTTTCAATCGAGGTTAAGGCATGAAAAATAAGAATCAGCCCAGCGACCATAGTAAACACGATGTTGAGGATGATCGCTTGCTTCATGGTTTTCGCTGTTACCGCGCCAGATTGCATGGCACGTGTTGGCCCCAGACGATTTTCGTTGTCTGTGCCTTTTACGGCGTCGCCATAGTCATTGGCTAGGTTCGATAAAATCTGTAATAGGGTGGCGGTTAAAAATGCCAGTAGGGCTATCGATAAAGAAAACTGACCACCGGCGAACGCTAAACTACTTCCTGTAAGAATAGAGACAAGTGCGAGAGGCAGAGTTTTTGGTCGTGCGGCATCAAGCCAGATCAGTAGAGATTGTTTCATCGTAGGTCTAATTCTTTGTAAGTCTTCGTTTCATACTGTGATTTGAGTATACGCCCATTTTTCGGGTAATAAAAAGCCCACTCGAAAGTGGGCCTTGAATTCGCTTATTAGCTGCTATTTCTTTGAGATAGAGCAATAAGTTAGAGTTTGGTGTGCTACAGGATGAAGCGGCTTAGGTCTTCGTCTTCAACGAATTCGCCAAGTTTCGATGTTACGTAAGCTTCATCAATCACTAGCTTGCTGCCAGCTTTGTCTGTTGCTTCGAATGAAATCTCATCCATTAGACGCTCCATCACTGTGTGTAGACGACGCGCACCGATGTTCTCAGTGGTTTCGTTTACGCGCCATGCTGCGTCCGCAATCTGGTTGATGCCATCTTCAGTGAACTCAATGTTGACATCTTCTGTTTTCATTAGGGCAATGTATTGCTCTGTTAGAGATGCTTTTGGCTCAGTTAGGATGCGTTTGAAGTCATGTGCTGATAGTGCTTCAAGTTCTACGCGGATTGGTAGACGACCTTGTAGCTCAGGGATCAGGTCAGATGGCTTAGCCACTTGGAATGCGCCTGATGTGATAAACAAGATGTGGTCAGTTTTAACCATACCGTGCTTGGTTGATACTGTGCTGCCTTCGATAAGAGGCAGTAGGTCACGCTGAACACCTTCGCGAGATACATCTGGGCCTGAACTGTCGCCACGCTTACAGATTTTGTCGATCTCATCGATGAATACGATGCCGTTGTTTTCAGCGTTGAAGATCGCGTTCTCTTTCAGCTCTTCTTGGTTCACAAGCTTCGCAGCTTCTTCTTCCGTCAGTGCTTTGAATGCGTCTTTGATTTTCATCTTACGCTTTTTCTTGGTGTCGCCCGCTAGGTTTTGGAACATGCCTTGCAGCTGGTTTGTCATCTCTTCCATGCCTGGAGGTGACATGATTTCAACGCCCATTTGCGGTGCGGCTACATCAACTTCAATCTCTTTGTCATCTAGCTTACCTTCACGCAGTTTCTTGCGGAAAATCTGACGAGTGTTTGAAGAGGTTGTGTCTTCAGTTGATTGCTCGTTCTGACCCCAAGCATCACGCGCTGGTGGTAGAAGGGCATCAAGAATGCGTTCTTCAGCTTGTTCTTCAGCGCGGTATTGTACTTTTTCCATCGCTTGTTGGTGCGTCATCTTGATCGCAACGTCCGTTAGATCACGGATGATGGTTTCAACTTCTTTACCAACGTAACCCACTTCGGTGAACTTAGTCGCTTCTACCTTGATGAAAGGCGCGTTTGCTAATTTCGCTAGGCGGCGAGCGATTTCAGTTTTACCTACACCCGTTGGGCCAATCATCAGGATGTTTTTTGGCGATACTTCAACACGTAGGCTTTCTTCAAGCTGCATACGGCGCCAGCGGTTACGAAGAGCGATAGCCACTGAGCGCTTAGCGTTGTCTTGGCCGATAATGTGGCGATTGAGTTCGTGAACAATTTCGCGAGGAGTCATCTCAGACATGGTTTTTCCTTAATTCTTTAATCACTGTTGAATACAACGTTATTGATGGAAGCGGTCGTTACTCTGGCTTTGGCAGCTCAACGGTGCTTTCTAGTTCTTCAATAGTGTGGTGATGGTTGGTGAAGACACAGATGTCGCCTGCAATGTTCAGCGACTTTTCTGCGATTTCACGCGCATCTAAATCAGTATTTTCTAATAGTGCAGTAGCGGCTGCTTGAGCGAAGTTTCCGCCCGAACCGATCGCAATCAGGTCGTTCTCAGGTTGAACTACGTCACCGTTACCTGTGATGATCAGTGAAGCGGTCTCATCCGCTACTGCTAACAGTGCTTCTAACTTACGTAGAGCACGGTCGCTACGCCAATCCTTCGCTAGCTCAACTGCCGCTTTGGTGAGATGGCCTTGGTGCATTTGCAGCTTGCTTTCAAATTTTTCGAATAGCGTGAAAGCATCAGCCGTACCGCCAGCAAAACCGGCCAGTACTTTGTTGTTGTATAGGCGACGTACTTTACGGGCGTTGCCCTTCATTACTGTATTGCCCAGAGATACTTGTCCATCACCCGCGATGACGACTTTATTATTACGACGTACAGATACAATGGTAGTCACGAGTCGACCTCTTTTGATTATTATTTATGGTTACTACTTATATGTGGCTCCACTATCATGAATTCAAGTGCCACATTTAATGGTATGTCATATCAAAAAAACTAAATGTTACCAGTTGTTTCAAACATCCATTACCTGTTGAGCCTATGTGTGGCAAGGGTTGGTGGGTTAATAGTTTGTGATAAATATAAAAAAAGATAAAACAAATTTCTAACGTGAAATGGTTAACACTTTTTGTTTGATTTATAAGGAATGATGTTCACTAATCAGTGGTATTCACTGCATAAGGAGTAGTGTGATGAATAGTGACAATATCAGTTTTTTTAATAGAGATATGGATCTGGATGAGCTGTCTATACTGCATCATCTGATGTATCAGGAGGCGGGCGAGTGTTCAACAGAACATCTAAAAAACTCGGTCAACGTTTTTCTTAAACGTCCATTTCCTAACGTTTTAGCGCACTTGGATTTTTTTGGTTACATCGAGATAAATAAGGAGCAGGTCTACCTGACTGACTTTGGGCTTGAGTACTACGAACAAGTACCTCAGTTTCGTTAAAACGCACTCTTTTGATTAACATACTGGTATTGCTTGTGCGATGAACTATTGAACGCTTTCAAACAGCAATAGGGGGAATCCTCTTCCCCCTATTATATATTGAGTTGATTAAGACCCGTCTTTCCAAATAGCGCAAGGTTCAATTTTCGCTCGTTGCAGCTTATGGCGATCGCGTTCTGCGTCACGCTTCAACTTGTATGGCCCTAAAACCACACGGTACCAGCTACTGCCATCTTTCTTGCGGATCTCACTTGAGATACCTTGGAAGGCAATATCCAACTTACGTGCTTCTGCCTGCGACGAGGTTTTGTAAGCGCCACACTGCATGATGTAAGGGATCTTAGAGATCTGTTGCTCTTTGGCTTTTACTTCAATCTCGCGGTTTGGCAGCGTTTCAACGTAGTCCCACTTCTCTTCAGGAGGCGGCGGAATCACTTTCGCTGGTTTTGGCTTAGGTTTTGGTTTGGTTGCCACAGGCGTTGGTGCAGGCGGCTCAGGATCATTACTCAATAGGTAAAGTCCGTAACCAAAACCACCGGCAAGGAGGATCGCCAAAAGACCACTGCGCCAAGGTTTACGGCGAGGGGCTTGTTTTTTGGTCGGTTTTTTCGTGCCACGACCGCGCTTTACATAATCTCTATTAGCCACAAGACAATTCAATAGTTGCTGATTCTGCCCTCATGGTAATCCAGATTGCGCGAGGATAATAGTGCAGAAATGGAAGCGGCACATCAAAATGTGCCGCATATTTATAAGGGTATTTCTAAGGGTTATATTCGAGGTGGCGCTGTACTGCCTCGAACCACTAATTTAGCTTCAAGCAGACGTGAACCTGCTTGCACATCGTTGCCTTTTAATAGATCAAGCATCATCAACATCGCTTGGCGTCCAATCTCATAACGAGGCTGAGAAATGGTGGTTAGCGGTGGATCGCAGTATTGAGCGAATTGGATGTCATCGAAGCCGACAATCGATAGGTCTTGAGGAACGCGCAAGCCCAGCTTCTTCGTTTCTTGAATCGCACCAATCGCCATCGCATCGTTGTGACAGAAGATAGCTGTAGGTTGTTCAGGAAGTGCCAGTAATTGACGAACCGCTTGAGCGCCCGCTTCAAAGGTGAAGTCACCGACCGTGCTATAGGCTGGATTCATTGAGACTCCGGCGCGACGCAGCGCTTGCTGGTAGCCTTGTTGGCGGAACTTACACAGTGTTGCCGATACTGGTCCTGAAATTTGAGCAATACGCTTATGACCTAACTGAGCTAGGTAGTTCACCGCTTCAAAGGCAGAGGTCAGGTTATCGATGTGTACCGTAGGCAGTTCAAGCTCAGGGGCAAACTCACACGCCATTACCATCGGCGGTAAATTCTTTTGTTCAGGTTTGCTGACATCAAACGGATGGTCAGTGCCAAGCAGCAACATGCCGTCGGCTTGTTTGGTGAAAACTAAGTTAACAAACGAAGACTCGCGCTTCTTTTGCTGGCCGCTATCACCCAGTAGAACAAGGTAATCATTTTCTACTGCGGCATCTTCGATACCACGAATGATCTCGGCGAAATAAGGGTCACAGATATCAGGAACAATAGTGATGATGGTTTTTGATTCGTTGCGACGTAAGTTTCTAGCTAATGTATTGGGTGAGTATCCAGCTTCAAGTACTGCTGTTTCCACTCGTTTGCGAGTCGAAACTGAGACTTTCTCAGGGTTCATCAATGCACGTGATACCGTGGCTGTTGAGACGCCTGCTAGCTGGGCAACATCCTTCATTGTCGCCATAAATTAAACCCTCTTTTAAGTTCCTTTGCCGCCTAAGCATCTAAGGCGTGAATAATAAATGTAATCGAATAGATATTATGAAAGTGTTGCTAACACTTTTTTTATTGCAATATTTTATTCGTTTAATCCG
Organism: Vibrio sp. 1S139; assembly: GCF_041439475.1. NCBI lineage: Bacteria > Pseudomonadati > Pseudomonadota > Gammaproteobacteria > Vibrionales > Vibrionaceae > Vibrio > Vibrio sp. 1S139. The sequence goes on along the minus strand of NZ_JBGOOD010000005.1, from coordinate 63,683 downwards.
TGTAAAGTTACGGCTAGATTAACAAAAATCACATGACTAGTGTGAAGTTGCTCACGATAAATATGAAATATTTGTGAACAAACTTATCATTAGTTTTAACCCAAGTGGGTTTAACTCAAATCTTGCGGCTCAATATCGAGTGACCAGCGAACTTTTTTCGCAGCAGGTAACATATTGATGGCCGGCTTGGCACTCATCAATAGCTTCTGCATTAACGAGCGCGTCTGAGTTTGTAAGATTAACTGCCAGCGCGATTTGCCCGCTCGTTTTGCTAACGGAGCCGGGGTTGGCCCTAACACCATGCAATATTGGTCAAACAGAGGGTGCGATTCCAATGTGTGACGAACCTGACGCAAGAACTCTTCCACCAAGCGAGTGTCATTGGCTTCTGCTCTAAACAGCGTCATAAAGGTATAGGGCGGTAACATTGCTTGCTTACGCTCTGCCAGTGCCGTCTGAGCAAAGTGGTTATAGTCTTTGTGTAGCAAGGCTTGCAACAACCCATGTTCTGGGTGGTGAGTCTGTAAGATCACTTCACCGGGTTTGCTTGCTCGTCCTGCGCGTCCCGCTACTTGGATGAATAGCTGGGCAAGACGTTCAGACGCTCGGAAGTCACTGCTATATAAAGAGCCATCCACATCCAATAACGCCACAAGTGTCACGTCAGGGAAATGGTGACCCTTAGCAAGCATCTGCGTGCCGATAAGAATTTGGAATTCACCCTTACGAATCGACTCGAGCGCGCTTTCTAAACTGCCTTTACGGCGGGTGCTGTCGCGGTCAATACGAATGGTTTTGTATTCCGGGAATAGTTGACCAAGTTGAGCTTCTAACTGCTCGGTACCGACACCCACTGTCACCAAGTTCACAGACCCACAACCTTGGCAGTTGTGCACGATATGCTGCTGAGAACCACAGTGGTGGCAGCGCATCTCATTACTGTATTGGTGATAGGTGTAGTAAGCATCACAACGTTTACACTCGGCTGTCCAACCACAATCGTGACACATCAATGCCGGAGAAAACCCTCGGCGATTGAGGAACAGCATCACTTGGTTGCCTGCTTTGAGGTGTCTTTGCATCTCTGCAATTAACGACGCAGACAGGCCACTTTCTAGATATTCACCTTTAACATCCAACACCTTATTGGTGGTCGGCAGTGCGACACCCGCACGTGAAGTCAGGGTGAGATAACTGTATTTACCTATTTGAGCGTTGTGCAGTGTTTCAAATGCTGGAGTTGCAGAGCCTAACACAACCGGGATCTGCGCTTTGTGCGCACGCATGATCGCCACATCACGAGCGTGGTAGCGCAGGCTATCTTGCTGTTTATAAGACGCGTCGTGTTCTTCATCGACAATGATAATACCTAGGTCAGCAAATGGCGTGAACAGAGCTGAACGGGTACCAATCACGATGCCTGCTATTTTATCGCGCGCCGATAACCACGCATTCAGGCGTTCTGAATCGTTTAAACCTGAGTGGATAACCTCAACAGGCACATTAAAGCGTCGCTTAAAGCGGTTAATCGTTTGAGGAGTGAGACCAATCTCGGGCACGAGCACTAACGCTTGTTTACCTTGATCGAGAATCGGCTTAATCATATTCAGGTAAACCTCGGTCTTACCTGAGCCAGTAACGCCCTCTAACAGGAAACAACCAAAGTCGGTTTGGCTATTTACGGTCGCAATCGCGATGGCTTGTTCGGCATTGAGCTTAGGTTTGTCTTGGTCATTCTCAAGTTCAACTGGCCATGGCTGACGTTTTGGCTTTTTCTCTATTGATTCAATCCAGCCTTTCTCTTCTAGCGTTTTGAGTACGGCACTGCCAACTTCTTCATCAATGAACTCTTGATGAGGAACCGGACCGTGCTCAAGCATGTGCATCACTTTGGCTTGTTTGACCGCGCGACCAAAACCTTGCATCAGTTGGTCTTTGCCTGATGGTGTTAACTGCCACTCAACCAGCGTCGCGAAGTCGGCGGCTTTGCCTTTTCTTAGAGCGCTCGGAAGGGCGTTAGCAAAGGTTTCGCCAAGGGGGTACTGATAAAACTGACTGCACCACATTAACAGTGAATAGACAGATTCCGGCCAAACGGGTTGGTTGTCTAATAAGGCTTTAATGGGCTTGAGCTTATCTAGATCGAACTCGGATTCGTTAACCAGAGCCGTGACAATGCCGGTTAAGGTTTGTCGTCCAAAAGGCACAGAGACTCGTCCACCAATAATCGGAAATAGGTGGTTTGGAATCTTGTAATCGAACTGCTTGTCGAGTGGAACCGGCAGTGCCACACGGGCAATCATTGGACGCATAAAGGGACGGCTTTATCTGAGTTGACGAGAGCGAACAGTCTAAAGGATAAGGCGGTTAAATTCGAGAAGCAGTTTGGATGAAGGTGGCGAGTTAGCGTATACCGACAACGACAGCCCGAAATCTCAGGCCGATAAAGGAAATAAAGAGAGAATTGGTGAAAAATGTATCAAATCGGTTGATCCTGCTTTATAGATTCATTACTATACTGCGCCTTAAAGGTATGGCTTCATCACTCTTTTGTGTCGATGCGGTGTCTTTATTTCTTTTTTTAAACTACGTGTGGTGTGCGGCTTAGAATCGTATAGCGACACGGCCTACTTGAGGTTATCCCATGAAAGCTGGAATCCACCCAGAATACAAAGCAGTTACTGCAACTTGTTCTTGCGGCAACACATTTGAGTTCAACTCAACGCTAGCAAAAGAATCAATCCACCTAGACGTATGTGACAAATGTCACCCGTTCTACACTGGTAAGCAACGTATCGTAGATACTGGCGGCCGTGTTGATCGCTTCAACAAGCGTTTCGGTGCTCTTTCTAGCAAGAAGTAATTCTCGCTATTTAGACATGAAAAAGGACACTTCGGTGTCCTTTTTTGTTGCCTGTAATTTGAGAAAGCACTGACTTCTATTCAAGCATCACTCTCACCCAACGATAAGTTGCCTCTCTATTCTATTTCAGGGCAATTCCTTGCGTATCTCTCTTCACCAAAATTCAGCACGAAACTTCAACAAGCGATAGTAATTTCAACTGCTCACTGGTCTTATTAGTAGTGAAATCTCGTTTTTTAATGAGACAGAGGCTTCAACCACCTAGGAACTTTGAAGTACATCCATTAACATGAACAAGATCCCCCAAATAATAATATCCTAGGAACCTACACCTATGTCTGAAGACAGCAGCCAAGCTCAATCCTCTCAAGAATTATCGCCTCAAGAACAATTCCGTCAGCAAGCTCTTGATTATCATGAGTTCCCGATTCCAGGCAAAATTGCCGTAGAACTGACGAAGCCTGCAAACTCTGCAGAAGACCTAGCACTTGCATACAGCCCTGGCGTGGCTGAGCCTGTTCGCGAGATCGCACAGAACGTTGATAACGTTTATAAGTACACAGGTAAAGGCAACATGGTTGCTGTTATCTCTAACGGTACAGCGATTCTTGGCCTAGGTAACCTTGGCCCTATTGCCTCTAAACCAGTTATGGAAGGTAAAGCGCTCTTGTTTAAGCGTTTTGCTGGTTTAGATTCTATCGATATTGAAGTGAAACACCGCACAATCGATGAGTTCGTTGATACGGTTGCGAATATCGCAGATACATTCGGCGGTATTAACCTGGAAGACATCAAAGCACCAGACTGTTTTGAGATTGAACGCCGCCTGATTGAACGTTGTGATGTTCCGGTATTCCACGATGACCAACATGGTACAGCGATTGTAACGGCAGCGGGTATGCTGAATGCGATCGAGCTTCAAGGTAAGAAACTTGAAGAGTGTAAGACCGTTTGTTTAGGTGCTGGCGCAGCAGCGGTTGCTTGTATGGAGCTACTGATTAAGTGTGGCGCTCAGCGTGAAAAAATCTACATGCTTGACCGTAAAGGTGTGATCCACACTCGTCGTGATGACCTCAACGAATACAAAGAGCTGTTCGCAAATAACACTGATAAGCGTACGCTTGAAGATGTTATCGAAGGCGCTGACCTGTTCTTGGGTGTATCGGGGCCGAATCTACTGCCTGCTGAAGCACTAACGCTGATGGCTGATAAGCCTGTTGTGTTTGCATGTTCAAACCCAGATCCAGAGATCAAGCCTGAGCTTGCACACGAAGTTCGTTCTGACCTAATTATGGGTACAGGCCGCAGTGATTACCCTAACCAAGTAAACAACGTACTTTGTTTCCCATTCATTTTCCGTGGTGCACTAGACGTGCGTGCGAGCGAAATTAATGACGAAATGAAGCTAGCGGCGGTTAAAGCGATTCGTGAACTGGCGAAAGAAGAAGTTCCAGCTGAAGTACTAGCAGCTGCGGGCGAGACTGCACTGGAGTTCGGTAAGGGTTACATCATTCCTAAGCCAATGGACCCACGTCTACTTCCTCGCGTAGCACGAGCAGTTGCGGAAGCGGCTGTTGAATCTGGCGTAGCTCGTATCGAGATGCCTGCTAACTATATGGCTTAATAGCTTGTTATAGTTTTATAGCGACTGCTCTATTGAGCGCAAAAGAATAATAAAAAACCGACTCATCTGGAGTCGGTTTTTTTATGTCTATCATTCACAGCGCAATCATATAAAACTATGCGTGATGTGATCAATAGGGTTCAGCTAGAGCGAATCAATAATGAAGGCAGTGACTGAGTTGTTTTTATTCTTCGTCAAACGCTTCGAACTCGATACCCATCTCTGTCATCAGTTTTTTCACTTCAGCAGGAATATCGTCTGGGCGGTCTTTACGAAGGTCTTCATCCGTTGGTAGTGGTTGGCCTGTGTACGCATGTAGAAAGGCTTCGCACAGTAGCTCACTGTTTGTTGCATGGCGTAGGTTGTTAATCTGGCGGCGAGTACGCTCGTCAGTAAGCACCTTTAGCACTTTTAAAGGGATAGAAACTGTAATTTTCTTTACTTGTTCGCTTTTCTTTCCATGCTCAGCATATGGGCTTATGTATTCACCATTCCAGTCGGCCATTGCGTACCTTCATCACTTTAGTTGTTAGAATAAATTAATAGTGGTGATTTTAGCGGGATTTACCGCCATAAGCAAAGACATATAGACGTCTAGAAGTGTTGACGTCTCACGTTTATGAAAGTAAAGTGAATAACATATATCTAACACAGTCGCAAAATGCCGACAAGCAGCTGTGATTCTCAGACGCAAAACTTGTAAGGAAGCACCTATGAGCAGCCGGAAGCCAGCAACAATCGCAGTACGTACTGGTATCGAGTCAGACACGCAACACCATGCCGTTGTCCCACCTATTTATCTTTCGACTAACTATGGTTTTCCCGCTTTTGGTGAAGTGCCAAAGTACGATTACACCCGTTCAGGTAACCCAAACCGCGGTTTACTAGAAACGGCACTGTTTGAGCTTGAATCGGGCAAAGGCGCGGTGGTCACTAACTGTGGTACCTCGGCGCTAAACTTATGGGTTTCTGCTTTCTTAGGTGGCGATGATCTTATTATCGCGCCACACGACTGCTACGGTGGTACTTACCGTCTGTTTAACACTCGCTCACTCAAAGGTGACTTCAAAGTTCTATTCGTTGATCAATCGGATCAAGCGGCACTGGATGCAGCGATCGCGCTTAAGCCAAAGTTGATCTTAATTGAAACACCATCGAATCCTTTGGTTCGTGTGGTTGATATTGCAGAAACTTGCCGAAAAGCGAAAGAGGTTGGTGCTCTGGTTGCTGTCGACAACACGTTTTTGACTCCTGTGTTCCAAAAGCCTTTAGAGCTGGGTGCGGATTTTGTTATCCACTCAACCACTAAGTACATCAACGGACACTCGGACGTTATTGGTGGCGTTGTCGTCACGAAAACTGAAGAGCACGCTGAAGAGCTAGCATGGTGGGGCAACTGTATTGGTGCGACCGGCACACCATTTGATAGCTACATGACTTTACGTGGTATTCGTACGCTAGGTGCGCGTATGCGAGTTCACGAAGAAAGCTCACGTGAGATTCTAGCGTCTCTACAGCAACAAGATCTTGTTGGCACTATTTACCACCCAAGCCTTCCTGAACATCCGGGTCATGATATCGCGAAGAAACAGCAATCGGGCTTTGGTTCCATGCTCAGTTTTGAGTTTGCGGGCTCATTCGAGGCGCTTAAATACTTTGTTGATAAGTTAGAGCTGTTTTCTTTGGCAGAATCATTGGGCGGTGTTGAAAGCCTGATTTGTCACCCTGCATCGATGACTCACCGCGCGATGGGTGAAGAAGCCTTAGCAGAAGCGGGTGTTTCTCAGCAACTACTGCGTCTATCTGTTGGCCTTGAAGATGCAGAAGACCTAATCGATGACCTCAAGCAAGCGTTTGAAAGAACACAGCGCTTTATCGCTGAAGGGGAGGGTTAATAATGGCAACCTTTCGCCAGCTACATAAATTTGGTGGCAGCAGTTTAGCGAATCCTGAATGTTACCAACGCGTGGTCAACATTCTTAGAGAATACTCATCAGCATCTGATTTGGTGGTGGTATCGGCAGCAGGCAAAACAACCAACCGTTTGATTGAATTTGTTGAAGCGCTCGACAAAGATGGTCGTATTGCCCATGAATGCCTACAAGCACTTCGTCAGTTCCAACTCGATCTGATTGAAGCACTGCTTGAGGGTGAATCAGCCGCACAACTTACTTCAACCATTCAACAAGAATTTACCGCTTTGGGTGAGCTAACGGCTCCCTTGAGCGAAGCACAAAAAGCAAAAGTGCTTGGACACGGTGAGGTTTGGTCTTCACGTCTACTCGCGGCTTTGTTGTGCCAGCATGATTTACAAGCCGTTGCTCAAGATGCGCGTGCTTTTTTACGTGCAGAAGTGGGCGCTCAGCCTGAAGTCGACCGCGCACGTTCTTACCTTCTGATCAAAGAAGCCTTGGCGCAGCATGCACATTGCCGCGTGGTGATTACGGGCTTTATGGCTCAGAACTGCGAGGGTGAAACGGTATTGCTTGGCCGTAACGGTTCGGATTACTCAGCAACCGTGATTGGTGCTTTGGCTGAAGTTGAACGTGTGACGATTTGGAGTGATGTGGCAGGCGTTTACAGCGCTGACCCTCGTCTGGTTTCAGATGCGTGTCTATTGCCTCTACTTCGCCTTGATGAAGCCAGCGAATTGGCTCGTCTTGCCGCTCCAGTGCTTCACAGCCGAACGCTACAGCCTGTGGCTCAAAGTGCTATGGATCTCAGCTTACGCTGCAGCTATCAGCCGGAATCTGGTTCGACTCAGATTGAGCGTGTTCTGGCATCGGGTCGCGGTGCAAAAATCATTACCTCTCTGGATGAAGTGCTGATTGTGCAACTGACTTTTGGTCACGGCCATGATTTCGACCGTCTAGAGAGTGAAGTGCTTGAAGGGCTTAAGCGTGCTCAACTTGAGCCGCTTGCTTATGAGCTTGAACCGGATCAACACTGTTTGCGTCTTGCCTACACAGAAGAGATCGCTGGTGGTGCATTAGAATATCTCCAAGACCATGCGATTGAAGCTGAGATTAAGCTAAAAGAAGGTTTCTCTCTGATTGCTGCAGTGGGTGCGGGTGTGACTAAGAACCCTAACCATTGCTACGGTTTCTACCAGCAGCTTAAGAGCTCGCCGGTTGAGTTCATCTCAGAAGCGAACTCAGGCTTAAGCTTGGTGGCTGTGATTCGTAAGAGTGAAACATCAAGTCTAGTGAAAGGCATTCACTCTCAATTGTTCCAAGCGCAGAAGCGTGTTGCGATTGCCTTGTGTGGTAAGGGCAACATTGGTTCAAGCTGGTTAAGCCTGTTTGCTGAGCAAAAAGCGGAACTTGAAAAGCGCCGTGGAATGAACTTTGAATTGGTTGCCGTGGTTGATAGCCAAACCTATTGGTTCGACGATCAAGGCATTGATGCGACTTCGGTAGGTAAGCGCTTTGACGACGAAGCTATTGCTAACAATGGTAACGACTGGTTAGAGCGTTTGGGCTCTATTCAAGGTTATGACGAAGCAGTGGTTCTGGATGTGACTGCGAGCCCAGTGCTTGCAGCAAAGTATCTGCAAATCGCACAACAAGGTATTCACCTAATCTCGGCGAACAAGGTGGCAGGTTCTGCATCGAGCGAGTATTACCATCAAGTACAAGATGCTTTCGCTAAGATCAGCCGTCATTGGTTGTACAACGCGACAGTGGGTGCTGGATTGCCGATTAACCACACGGTACGTGACCTACGTGAAAGTGGCGATGACATCATTGCGTTGTCTGGCATTTTCTCGGGCACGTTGTCTTGGTTGTTCCAACAGTTTGATGGCACCGTGCCGTTCAGCGAGTTGGTTGACTTAGCATGGCAACAAGGCCTTACGGAACCTGACCCTCGTGCTGACCTAGATGGCTCAGACGTGATGCGTAAGCTGGTGATTCTGGCGCGTGAATCTGGTTTGGATATCGAACCTGAAAACGTAAAAGTGGAATCACTGGTACCTGAAGAGTTGCAAGACCTGTCGGTAGATGACTTCTTTGATAAGGCTTCTGTGCTAAGCGAAGAGTTGGCGGAGCGCTTAGAGAAAGCGCACTCTCAACAGAAGGTTCTGCGTTACGTAGCGCGTTTAGAGAAGAATGGTAAGGCAACCGTAGGTGTTGAAGCCCTATCTAAAGAACATGCTCTGGCGAACTTGTTGCCTTGCGACAACATCTTTGCGATTGAGAGCAAATGGTACAAAGATAATCCATTGGTTATTCGTGGCCCAGGTGCCGGTCGTGAAGTAACGGCAGGTGCAATTCAATCTGATTTAAACAGAATGTCTAGCCTGTTCTGATACTCATATCGGTTGGTTTGAAACTCAGATCAATTGTTTTAGTACGTAAATGGCATACTATTCACTAAGATAAATAAGGCTGAAAGCACGATGTGTTTTTCAGCCTTTTTTCTACATTATTTCTGCTTTGCGACCCATCTAACGACTTGAGTTTTACTCACGATCTACTTGAGAAAAATTCATAATGGATCTGTTGACATTAAATCGTATTCAATACATTCTACAGACATATAGACGTCTAAACGTCGTTTAAGGATTTGAGTTTTTAGTGGTTGCTTTTGCCACAGGGAGAGTAAGATGGGATACACACACGCTAGTCATATCGACGCTTTAAATCAGAATATCGCTGAGCTTTCTGACAACATCAATGTGTCATTTGAGTTTTTTCCACCGAGCAGTGAGAAGATGGAAGAGACCCTGTGGAACTCTGTTCACCGCCTTAAAACACTTCAACCAAAATTTGTATCGGTAACTTACGGTGCAAACTCGGGCGAACGTGACCGTACCCACTCAATCATTAAAGAAATTAAAAACCAAACCGGCCTAGTGGCTGCACCGCACCTAACGTGTATTGATGCAAGCCGTGAAGAGCTGATTCAAATTGCCGACGATTACTGGGCAAATGGTATCGAGAGTATTGTTGCGCTACGTGGTGATATTCCAGCAGGTGGCGGCGCGCCAGAGATGTACGCATCTGACCTAGTCGAGCTACTTAAATCTCGCCACGATTTTGATATCTCAGTAGCGGCATTCCCTGAGGTTCACCCTGAAGCAAAAAGCGCTCAATCTGATCTTATTAACCTAAAGCGTAAAGTGGATGCGGGTGCCAACCGTGCCATCACTCAGTTCTTCTTTGATGTAGAGAGCTACCTACGCTTTCGTGACCGCTGTGTAGCGGCTGGCGTTGATGTTGAGATTGTACCGGGCATTCTGCCGGTTTCTAACTTCAAGCAAGCATCTCGCTTTGCTGCGATGAACAACGTAAAAGTACCGGGCTGGATGGCGAAGCAGTTTGAAGGTTTGGATGATGATCCAACGACTCGTCAGCTTGTTGGTGCTAGCCAAGCAATTGATATGGTTCGTACACTGAGCCGTGAAGGTGTGAAAGATTTCCACTTCTACACGCTAAACCGTGCAGAAATGACTTATGCACTTTGCCATACGCTAGGTGTTCGTCCGCAAGTCGCTGCGCTGTAAGAAAAGTCTAAGAAGTAAAGCCTAAGCACTTGTAAAAAGCCTCTGGCAGTAACATTTCAAATCCTATAGATACAAAAAAGGCTTGGACTCATAGAGTTCAAGCCTTTTGCTTTTCTAGCTTAACTTAAGCTAGAGCGCCAAGTTCAAGCAGTACTTCTTCAGCCCATACAATCCATGCTTCACGGATAAGTAGGTTACGACGAAGTGTTAGACGCTCAAGGCGTGCTTGCTTGTCTAGTGTCGATGGCGTTGCGTAGTAAGCTGCTTCGATTTCACGGTAGTGAGAAACCAGTTTGCGAGACTCTTCTACTAGCTCAGCAAGCTGTACACGGTAAGCGTCAGAAGGTTGTACAGCACAAGCCATTAGCTTAGCTGAGAACTCGTCACGAACGGTTGGGTGTGCAGTTGGTTGTTCAAACCATTCACCTAGCGCGCCACGGCCAGCATCAGTGATAGAGTAAACTTTACGATCAGGTTTGCCTTCTTGAGGCTCAAGCACGCAAGTTACCTGGTCGTTCTGAGCCATTTTATTTAGCTCGCGGTAAACTTGTTGATGGCTAGCTTTCCAGAAGTAACCAATGCTTGCGGAGAATTCTTTTGTGATATCGTAACCAGTAGCATCGCGTGTACTTAAAACGGTTAGAATTACGTGTGGTAATGACATGTCTGAAATCCAAATGGTAAACAGTAAACAAATACTTAAACAACAAGTGTGCTTCTAATGGCACGTTATATTGGTTATGTCTAAGTAGCACCAACTCATCGGTTGGTTATGTCACCTTACAAAGCCGTTTATCACCTAGGTTGACCAGTTTATTGGTCAAGATGCTGCAGATTATTTTTTGGAGTGTTTCCGCAGCGGAGCAGTAGTATATCTAAATAATAAGCATAAAGTAGAATACATGGACAAAATAACCCAAAAAACTGACAAAAAACTCAGTATTGCTTATTTTGTGAAATAAAAAGGTCGCACTAGGCGACCTTTTGTCTGTTGAATGGTAGGAATCACTAATTAACCAGTGTTTCGCATGCCTGCTGCAATGCCTGCAATCGTCACCATTAGCGCTTCTTCAAGCTCTGCTGGTGGTGTTTCACACTTACGAGTACGGTAAAGCAGTTCAGCTTGAAGCATGTTTAGTGGCTCAACGTAGATGTTACGTAGGCGGATTGACTCAAGTCCCCAAGGGTCGCTCTGCATTAGGTTCTCGTTGTTCTCAACATTTAGCACGGCTTTGATGTCTTTTTGCAGCTGTTCACGCAGTAACTCACCTAATGGTAATAGCTCTTCGTCAACAAGGCGTTGGTCGTAGTACTTAGCGATTTCCATGTTGCACTTCGAGTACACCATTTCCAACATACCGAGACGGGTAGAGAAGAACGGCCACTCGCGACACATCTCTTCGAGCAGGGCTTGATGGCCTTGATCTACAGAGTACTGAATCGCTTCACCAGCGCCTAACCATGCAGGCAGTACCAAACGGTTTTGGCTCCAAGAGAAGATCCATGGAATCGCACGTAGGCTTTCTACGCCGCCGTTCGGGTTACGTTTCGCAGGGCGAGAGCCAAGAGGCAGTTTACCTAGCTCCAGTTCAGGTGTCGCTTGACGGAAGTAAGGTACGAATTTCTCTTCGCCACGAACCACGTTGCGGTAAGCCTCACAAGATACTTGAGATAGCACTTCCATTAGGTCGCGCCACTCTTGTTTTGGCTCAGGTGGCGGCAGAAGGTTCGCCTCTAGAATCGCGCTTGCGTAAAGGTTGAAGCTGTTTACAGCAACGTCTGGTAAGCCAAGTTTAAAGCGGATCATTTCGCCTTGCTCTGTTACACGTAAACCGCCTTTCAAGCTCTTAGGTGGCTGAGAAAGAAGAGCAGCGTGCGCCGGAGCGCCACCACGACCAACTGTACCGCCACGACCGTGGAATAGAGTCAGTTCAATGCCTTCTTCATCACAAACCTTAACCAGCTTGTCCATTGCATCGTATTGAGCCCAACCTGCAGACATAACGCCGGCATCTTTTGCTGAGTCAGAGTATCCAATCATCACCATTTGGTGGTTTTGGATAAAGCCACGGTACAAGTCGATGCTCATTAGCTGTTTCATCACTGCTTCTGAGTTGTTCAAGTCGTCTAGCGTTTCGAACAGTGGACACACGTCCATGCGATACGGGCAACCACACTCTTGCAGCAGCAAGTGAACAGCCAGTACATCCGATGCAGTACGAGCCATAGAAATCACGTAAGCGCCGAAGGCTTCACGAGGTTGAGCAGCGATGACCTTACAGGTGTCTAAAACCTCTTTAACCTGTTCAGATGGCTCCCAATCACGAGGAAGTAGTGGGCGCTTAGAGCTTAATTCATTGGTTAAGAAAGCAATCTTGTCTTGCTCGCTCCACTGGTCGTAGTCGCCAATGCCTAGGTAGCGAGTCAGTTCAGACAGCACATCTGAGTGACGTGTACTTTCTTGACGAACATCGAGACGCACTAGGTGTACACCGAATGCTTTTAGGCGGCGCAAGGTATCAAGTAGAGAACCGTCTGCGATTACGCCCATGCCACATTCGTGCAGCGATTGGTAACACGCGTAAAGCGGTGTCCAAAGTTGGTCGATGTTCTGTAGTGTTTCTTTCTTCGGTACTTCAGCATCATGCAGTTTTGCATCGAGCACTTCTAACGTGTTGTTCAGCAGAGTACGTAGGCTCTTTAGGATTGCTCGGTAAGCTTCATGCTCATCACCCGCTAGTTCACGAACGGCATCATTACACTTAGTCATCGATAGTTCGGTAATCAGCTCGTTTACGTCACCTAGGTAAAGGTCAGCGGCTTTCCAGCGAGATAGGCGCAGTACTTCTTTGGTGATGGTGTGCGTTACGAATGGGTTACCATCGCGATCACCGCCCATCCAAGATGAGAAGTGTACCGGGCGCGCATCAATTGGTAGACCTTCACCAAGGTAGCCTTTTAGTCGGCCGTCCATTTCACGTAGGAAATCTGGTACAGCTTCCCAAAGTGAGTTTTCAACAACCGCAAAGCCCCATTTCGCTTCATCAAGTGGCGTAGGGCGTTGCTGACGAATCACATCTGAGTGCCAACCTTGAGCGATAAGTTGCTCTAGGCGACGTTCTGTTTTCACGCGCTCTTTGTGTGATAGGTCGCTTAATTCTAATTTAGACAGACACTCGTTGATCTTAACCAATTTGTTGATCATGGTGCGACGAGTGATTTCTGTTGGGTGTGCAGTCAGAACGAGTTCAATGTTCAGGTCGCGAACGGCTTGAGCCGCATCTAGCTTGCTGATGTCATTCTGGTTTAATTTGGAAAATAGAGATTGCAGCACGTCTGGTTCACAAACATGCTCCTCACAGTGGCGAGAGATGGTGTGGTACTGCTCTGCCATGTTGGTGAGGTTGAGAAATTGGTTAAATGCACGAGCAACAGGAGTGAGTTGTTCGTTCGGCAGGTTTTTGATTTCTTCAACTAGGCTGTCACGGTCAGCTTTGTTGCCTGCGCGGGCGGATTTGGAAAGTTTACGGATAGTCTCCACTTTCTCTAAGATAACGTCACCATGTGCATCTTGGATTGTGTTACCTAGCAAGCGTCCCAGCATGCTTACGTTACTCTTGAGAGCGGCGTATTTCTCGTTCATTGTCATCCTGCCTCGTAAAAAAATTACATCCATTGTTCCTTGTTAAGTACACAATCTAGCGAAAAGTGCTGTATCTAGTCAAATAAAGCATTCTAAGTTTGCAATTATTAGTTTTCGAAATGCGGGAGAAGTAAATTTTCCAAGACTTCGGAATAAAGTGAAATTTAATTACAAGATCAGGCTTTGGCTGGGATAACAGAATAAAAGCCACCTTTTAGGGCAGCTTTTATAAAAAAGTATCGCAAGGGTAGCAATAACTAGAAACAATATTTACGAATAGATTTACTCAGAACATCAATCGTTGGATCGATAAAATCGAAGCTTAGGAACTCATCTGGTTGGTGAGCTTGGTCGATAGAGCCCGGCCCTAGCACTAAGGTTGGGCAAAGTTCTTGAAGGAAAGGTGCCTCAGTGCAGTAGTTGACGGTTTGCGATTCAATCTCACAAACGGATTCCATGCCACCAATAAATGGATGGTCGTGTTGGCACTCATAACCTGGGATAGGTTCGTGCAGTGGCGTAATCTCGATTCTGCCCGGCCATTTTGCTTCCACTTCTTTAAGTGCGCTGCGCAGCATGTTATCCAAGCCATCTAGGCTGATACCTGGCAAAGGACGCACATCATAGTGCAGCTCACAGCAACCACAGATACGGTTGGCACTGTCGCCACCGTGGATATGGCCAAGGTTTAGAGTGGGGCTTGGAATTGCGAAACCCGGGTGGTGATACTCTTTGACTAGCTTGTCACGCAGTTGCATTAAAGCGAACAACACTTCATGCATGATCTCGATGGCGTTGACACCTAATGCAGGATCAGAAGAGTGACCTGATTTACCCGTTACTCGCACAGCGTTAGCAACATGGCCTTTATGGCCACGAATCGGCACAAGGCTGGTTGGCTCACCAATAATGCAGTAATCCGGTTTAAACGGTGCATTTTCAGTGAAATGACGCGCACCCAGCATGGTGGTCTCTTCGTCACAGGTTGCCAATACATATAGCGGCTTGGTCTGTTTGCTCCAATCCATCTTCTTTGCCGCTTCATAAACGAAAGCGAAAAAGCCTTTCATATCGGCTGTGCCTAATCCATAGAAGCGATTGTTGTGTTCTGTTAGTGCGTGAGGGTCGAAGTTCCAACGTCCTTCATCAAATGGCACTGTGTCGCTGTGTCCTGCGAGTAGCAAGCCACCTTCGCCCGATCCCATCTTAGCGACCATATTATGCTTGCCGGGTTCGACTTCCACGACTTCAACGCTAAAGCCTACGTCTTTAAACCATTGAGCCATTTTTTCGATCACTTTCTCGTTGCCATGATCCCAGCTTGGATCGGTCGAGCTAATAGAGTCTGTGGAAATTAGGCCTTTGTAGACCTCAAGAAAACTCGGTAATTGCATAATAACTTCACTTCTACTATTGACAGGAAAACCATAAGTCGGTAAAACACATATTAAATCATATTTAATGCATAAGAAATCAAATAAAGCTAAAAATTAAGTATGAATAGTCAAATTTGAAATGTAACTTACCTCAGAAATGGATGTGTTGAGATGTTGAAAACCACGATCATTGGCGCAAGCGGCTACACAGGAGCAGAACTGGCTCTAATGATAAACAGACACCATGAGCTCACGCTATCAGGTTTATATGTCTCAGCCAATAGTGTAGACGCAGGTAAACCTATAGCGGCACTGCACGGTAAGTTAGCTGGTTTGATTGATATGCCAGTACAACCTTTAACAAATCCGGAAGAAGTAGCTAAACAATCTGATGTGATTTTCTTAGCAACGGCACACGAAGTCAGTCACGACCTAGCGCCAATTTTTCTAGAGAACGATTGCCAAGTCTTCGACCTATCGGGAGCATTCAGAGTTAAAGGCGAAAACTTCTATCAAGAGTTTTACGGTTTTGAACATCAACACGCACAATGGCTAGACAAAGCGGCTTACGGTTTAGCGGAATGGAACGAACAAGAAATTAAAGAAGCTCAGCTTGTCGCTGTCGCGGGTTGTTACCCAACGGCATCACAACTGGCGATTAAACCTTTGGTTGAGGCCAAGTTACTGGATGAAAACCAATGGCCAGTGATTAACGCGACTAGCGGTGTGACTGGTGCAGGCCGCAAGGCGACGATGGTTAACAGCTTCTGCGAAGTAAGCCTGCAAGCTTATGGCGTCTTCAATCACCGTCATCAACCTGAAATGGCTGCACATTTAGGATGTGATGTTATTTTCACTCCACACCTCGGCAACTTTAAGCGCGGTATTTTAGCGACCATCACCATGAAACTGGCTGAAGGCGTGACAGAACAACAGATACAAGATGCCTTTGAACAAGCTTACCAAGGTAAACCAGCAGTGAGATTACTCGAAGAGACACTGCCAAGAATTCAAGATGTAGAACAGACACCTTTCTGCGACTTAGGTTGGAAGGTTCAAGGTCAACACATCATCGTTGTTTCAGCGATTGATAACTTATTAAAGGGTGCATCTAGCCAAGCGATGCAGTGTTTAAATTTACGTTATGGTTTTGCGCCATTAACTGCGTTAGTGTAAGGAAATCTAGATATGAGCCTTAATAATCAACCATTAATCATAAAGTTAGGTGGCGCAGCGCTATCTTGTGGTGAAACACTTAGCAAGTTATTTGGTGCTATCTCTGCTTACCAACAACAGGCACAACGACCAATCGTGATTGTTCACGGTGGCGGTTACCTTGTTGATGATTTGATGAATAAGTTGAATCTAGAAACCGTTAAGAAAGAAGGGCTACGTGTTACTCCTTATGATCAGATCCCTGTGATCGCTGGTGCACTAGCGGGCACGGCCAACAAACTACTTCAAGGTCAGGCAATTAAAGACGGTATCAATGCCGTTGGTTTAAGCCTAGCAGACGGTGGTTTATGCAAAGTGAGCGAACTGAACCCTGAACTGGGCGCGGTAGGAAAAGCGGAGCCGGGCGACTCAACCGTTCTGCAAGCGATTCTTAATGCGGGCGCACTGCCAATCATTAGCTCAATTGGTCTTACTGAGCAAGGTCAACTGATGAACGTCAATGCCGACCAAGCTGCGGTTGCCGTTGCGGGCGCACTTGATGCTGAACTGGTACTGCTTTCTGATGTAAGTGGTGTGTTGGATGGCAAAGGCCACCTCATTCCAAGTCTTAATCAACAGCAAGCCGATGACCTTATTGCCGGCAAAGTGATTACCGACGGCATGATCGTTAAGGTTCAAGCTGCACTAGAAGCCGCTAACGACCTTGGACGACCAATCGAAGTTGCCACTTGGCGATACCCAGAAAAGCTAACACAACTGTTTTCAGGTAAAAGCATAGGAACACAGTTTTTACCTCAGTAGGTCTCACAACGAGTCACTACTTAAAGAATTTAGACAAATTAAATAAACATATAATTATGAAGTCATTTCCAACGCTGACCGCCATGTGCAGTATGGAAACTAGGAGAAAGAAAATGAGCAAAGTTAACGTAAAGAAAGTTGTAGTAGCCTACTCTGGCGGTCTAGACACATCAGTAATCATTCCATGGTTGAAAGAGAACTATGACTGTGAAGTGGTTGCGTTTGTTGCGGATGTTGGTCAAGGCGACGAAGAGTTGATTGGTATCGAAGAGAAAGCAAAAGCTTCTGGTGCATCTGAGTGTTACATCGCAGACCTTAAAGAAGAGATGGTTGCTGACTACATCTACCCAACGCTGAAAACGGGCGCTTACTACGAAGGTAAATACCTACTAGGTACGTCGATGGCGCGTCCAATCATCGCGAAAGCACAGGTTGAAGTCGCACGTAAAGTAGGTGCAGACGCACTGTGTCACGGCTGTACTGGTAAAGGTAATGACCAAGTTCGTTTTGAAGGCGCATTTGCTGCACTAGCACCTGATCTACACGTAATTGCACCATGGCGTGAATGGGATCTAGTGAGTCGTGAAGAGTGTCTAGATTACCTGGCTGAGCGTAACATCCCTTGTACGGCTTCTCTTACTAAGATTTACTCGCGTGATGCAAACGCATGGCACATCTCAACAGAAGGCGGCGTTCTAGAAAACACATGGAATGCACCTAACGAAGATTGCTGGGCTTGGACTGTAGACCCTGAGCAAGCGCCAAACGAATCTGAAACAGTGACGCTTAAAGTTGAAAAAGGCGAAGTGGTTGCGGTTGATGGCGAAACAATGACGCCATACAACGCACTGGTTTACCTAAACGAGAAAGGTGCTAAGCACGGTGTTGGTCGTATCGATATCGTAGAGAACCGTCTTGTTGGCATGAAGTCTCGTGGTTGTTACGAAACTCCGGGTGGCACAATCATGATGGAAGCACTGCGTGCAGTAGAGCAACTGGTTCTTGATAAAGCGGCATTCGAATTCCGTGAAGAGCTCGGTGTTAAGGCTTCTCACCTTGTATACGATGGTCGTTGGTTCACTCCACTATGTAAGTCAATCCTTGCCGCGACAGAAGAGCTAGCACAAGACGTGAATGGTGAAGTGGTTATCAAGCTTTACAAAGGCCATGCAACGGTGACTCAGAAGCGTTCTGACAACAGCCTGTACTCAGAAGAGTTTGCAACCTTTGGTGAAGATGAAGTTTACGACCAAAGCCATGCTGAAGGCTTCATCCGCCTTTACTCGCTATCAAGCCGTATCCGTGCTTTGAATAGCCAAAAGTAATCCTAACAATGAGTTAGTGAGCTAGCCTTTGATGAAAGATTGAAGGTTAGTAAACAGACATTATTATGCAAAGCCCATTCACTATTGATTAGTGAGTGGGCTTTTTACTTTCTATTTGCCTAATAAATCAGCTTCGGTTTTTCCTATCGGATGGCATATAATTCGCGCTCCACGCTAAAAATAATCAATGGATTGAACTGTTGGTGAATAAATATGTGAAAATAATGAATTAATACTTTATTTTCATTTTGAATTGCCGTAAGTTTAAACCATCAGAAAAATACTGAATCTTAATCAGAATTATCATTTGCAAAAACAGTGAGCACTGTGCAATTAGGAGATACACAATGGCATTATGGGGCGGTAGATTTACCCAAGCAGCAGACACCCGGTTCAAAGATTTTAACGATTCTCTTCGTTTTGATTACCGATTGGCTGAGCAAGACATTGTGGGCTCAATTGCCTGGTCTAAAGCTCTACTGTCGGTCAACGTATTAACAGAAGAAGAGCAACAGAAGCTTGAGTTAGCGCTGAATGAGCTAAAACTTGAGGTGATGGAAGATCCTGAACAGATTCTACGTTCTGATGCAGAAGATATTCACAGCTGGGTTGAGCAGCAACTTATCGGCAAAGTCGGTGACTTGGGCAAAAAACTTCACACTGGCCGTTCTCGTAACGACCAAGTGGCGACAGACCTGAAACTATGGTGTCGTCAGCAAGGTAACCAACTGCTACTGGCATTGGATCGCCTACAAAGCCAAATGGTGAACGTTGCTTCTCAGCATCAAGAAACCGTGCTTCCTGGCTACACTCACTTACAACGTGCTCAGCCGGTAACTTTTGCTCACTGGTGCTTGGCTTACGTTGAAATGCTTGAGCGTGATTATTCACGTTTGAATGATGCGATTAAGCGTCTAGACACATGTCCGCTGGGTTCTGGTGCCCTTGCTGGAACAGCTTACCCGATGGACCGTGAAGAGTTAGCTCACAACTTAGGTTTCCGTCGTGCAACGCGCAACTCTCTAGATTCAGTTTCTGACCGCGACCATGTGATGGAGCTAATGTCGATTGCTTCTATCTCTATGCTTCACCTTTCGCGTCTTGCAGAAGATATGATTTTCTACAACTCAGGTGAATCAAACTTCATCGAGTTAGCGGATACCGTGACGTCAGGTTCATCTCTGATGCCACAAAAGAAAAACCCAGATGCGCTAGAGCTTATCCGTGGCAAAACTGGCCGTGTTTACGGTTCATTAGCGGCAATGATGATGACAGTAAAAGCTCTGCCTTTGGCGTACAACAAAGACATGCAAGAAGATAAAGAAGGTCTGTTCGACGCTTTAGATACTTGGAATGATTGTATGGAAATGGCAGCACTCTGTTTTGACGGCATTAAAGTGAACGGCGAACGTACACTTGAAGCCGCGAAACAAGGCTACGCGAACTCAACTGAATTGGCTGATTACCTAGTAGCGAAAGGGATTCCTTTCCGTGAAGCTCACCATATTGTTGGTGTGACGGTAGTGGCGGCGATTGCTAAAGGCTGTGCATTAGAAGAATTAACCATCGCAGAGATGAAAGAGTTCTCTGAGGTGATTGAGGAAGATGTGTATGACATCCTGACCATTGAATCGTGTCTTGAAAAACGTAGCGCGCTAGGCGGTGTATCTCCACAGCAAGTGGCTTACGCGGTTGACCAAGCTGAGAAACGTTTATCACAGCGTGATACGTCCATCGTCAAGGTTCGTCCTGCTCGTCTGACCGATATTGAAGCGTTGGAAGGTATGGTCGCTTACTGGGCGAACATGGGTGAAAACCTACCTCGTTCTCGTAATGAACTGGTGCGTGATATTGGCTCGTTTGCGGTCGCAGAGCATCATGGTGAGGTGACAGGTTGTGCATCACTCTATGTGTATGACTCTGGCCTAGCGGAAATCCGTTCACTGGGTGTCGAAGCTGGCTGGCAAGGTCAAGGGCAGGGTACCGCAATTGTGCAGCACTTGGTTGAGAAAGCGCGACAAATGGCCATCAAGAAGGTGTTTGTGCTGACTCGTACTCCAGAGTTCTTTATGAAGCATGATTTCTTACCAACATCGAAATCTCTGCTGCCTGAGAAGGTACTGAAAGATTGTGACCAGTGTCCTCGTCAACATGCGTGTGATGAAGTGGCATTGGAAGTGAACTTGGTAGAGCAGATAATTGCTAAGGTTAATGTTGCATAAGGCATTGATTTTATAGCTCCTAAAAAAAAGATCAAAAATCTGATCTTTTTTGGGAACAAACTAAGAAAAGCCCGGTCTATTAAAGTACCACTGCTTTTTCTTAGAATTTTCTAAGAAAGCCCTAGAATCGATTGGTTCTGGGGCTTTTTTCTATCTGCTGTTCGGGAAATGACAATAGCTCGAAAATTATGATGAATTATCGGATTGTTTAGCCCTGTCTCTAATCACTACTCTTTATCCAATAAAGACTTCCAGCTAACGTTTTTTGCCCTTTAACGGTAGCACCACAAACTTCATGACCCAATGCAACGACAGCAAGCCACTGAACGCGAAAGCGGCCATCATCAACGCGATGGCATTGATGGTTTTTGGGTCTTCTCTGAAAAACAGCCACCATACTCCCCAACTCAAAATCGACAACACCATCAGCTGATTCATGCAACGCTGGCAGCGACCGAGTTTGTTACGGATTTTTTCACTTTTATTGCAATGAATGCATGTCATCTTGGGTTTGATTCGCGTTATGCTTGTTGCCCTGATAATAACACGTCACAAGATATTGGATCACGGTGACACAGAGAGAGAAAGTCGATGATTGAGCGCCAAGAAACCAAGCAACGTATGAGCCGTATTGTTAAACACAACGGTACTATCTACCTATGTGGCCAAGTTTGTGCTGATGCAACTAAAGACATCACTGAACAAACTCAAACCATGTTAGATAAAGTAGAAGCGCTACTTGAGCAAGCAGGCAGCGACAAAGAGCACATGCTGTCAGCAACGATTTACTTGAAAGACATGAAAGACTTCCAAGAAATGAACGCAGTTTGGGATGCATGGGTTCCAGAAGGCCACGCTCCAGCTCGCGCATGTGTGACAGGCGACATGGCTCGCGAAGCGCTACTTGTTGAGATCTCTGTGATTGCTGCTGAGAAAAACAGCTGTTGTTAAGTCATTCTTAGTTCAATGAAAAGCCTCGCTGTTATGCGAGGCTTTTTTATATGACTAATTCTGAAACAGTTAGCTAGATACTTTTTGCATTATGCTACGACCAACAACTTGACCCGACTTAGATTTCTTCGTACGGATTAACAAGCCTTGATCCCAGTCTGTCCCAGCAGGTTGGTATTCCCATTTGACGAAATACTCTTTATTGTCAGGGCACACGTCACCCTGAACATAGTCATCTTGATCACAGAAGCGCACGACCGTGTTCAACTCTGTAAGGGTTGCCTGAGATTGTCGACCTGTTTGGTTGAACCACCAATAATCGATGTTAGCTAAATCTTCATAGGTGTATGGTTCGTCATGGGTATTGTCTTGTGCGGTTCCATTTTGACATTCCGAACCGCTGATGGTGACATTGGATTCTGAGAAAGAGTAGCTTTCCTTCGCTACGGAGTTGTCTGCGCAAATCTGAGTGTTAACCCATTCACCTTCAAAGTTTACGTAGCGCTCACCTCCAGCCTCATCTACAGGATAATAGAATGCGACTAACTGAGTGTTTCGGCTATCGGTGCAACTTGATGGCGATAGATCACAGCTATCTCCATTTAACTCTGTTTTGTTAGTAATCTCTGTGTAGATGCCAGTAATCGGGTCGTAAGCTCCTGAGATAACTTCACGCTGCCATGCGGAGTCGATATCTCCATCATCTTTATCGTCTCGAACTCGTTCATTGAAGTGATTTAACTCACTAATAGTGCTTGCTTGGAATGGACCAAAATTGAACTCATCCCAAGGAAATGGTTCGTTGGTTTCTTGAACACCTTCAGGGTCTTGCAGTTGGTAAGCGAATGTCCCATTTTTAATGATCGAATAATTTTCGTCGGGGATTCCATCACAGCTTTTATCAACAAAGTT
This sequence comes from Vibrio sp. 1S139, assembly GCF_041439475.1. Lineage (NCBI taxonomy): Bacteria > Pseudomonadati > Pseudomonadota > Gammaproteobacteria > Vibrionales > Vibrionaceae > Vibrio > Vibrio sp. 1S139. The sequence goes on along the minus strand of NZ_JBGOOD010000005.1, from coordinate 41,284 downwards.
ATGGCCTGCCGCGAGGCAGTTTAAATAATCTTCAGCTCTGCTTTCCGAAAGGGATGTGTCGTTTGAGCCAGCAAGCATAACTACGTTTTCTGAATCTAAAGTGAAGTCCATAGATGTCATGCCACGAGTTTTTTCAAAGAGCTCGATTGGCAGGGTTTTATCTGCATGTACGTAGGTAAATGTTTGTGGGTCTAAGTCTGTAGCGATTTTATACTGAGTAACATCGATATAGCGTACGTGTTTATGACCACCTTGTGCGAACGGGTTGTTGGTATCAACGTCTCCACGCACCATTTCACCAAAAGAATCAGACATATGTGCGATAGCTTCAGCGTCAGTCACTATGTTCGTGGAAGCAACGCCAATCTCAGTTAAAAAAGTCTCAACACTGCTGATATTGTCGAGTCTAAGGTTGACTAACGCATCAGCAACTTGCTGATCGTCTCTGTCTTGCAGCTTTTCCGGGATAGTTAAAACGCCGCTTCCGGAACTACCAAATTGGTTATTAACAGACTGGAGTAGAACCGCTAAGTTTATCGCTCTGTTGTATTTACCAGCTGCTTCAAACGGTGTTACTACTTCTTGCACTGAAGCTGCTCCTACTTTTACACCATCAGGACCACCAATATAAAAGGTGACTGAATCGTGCGGGAGGGCGTTGAAATTCCCTTCTGAATCCGTTACTCCATTTAACCCTGAGCTTGTTGTGTATGATAACCCTTCAACAGCAGAATCAATAAATTGGTATGAGGTTATAGTTTCCTCGCTTGATCCTGAATTGGAGTCTGAGCCGCACCCAATTAAAGCCAAAGTAATGGTTGCTGCTAGCAAACTTTGTTTGAACATTACATCTTCCTTGTGAACATTTTAGTTGTAGTAAATTGCTGAAAATTCCCTTTATGGAATAAAGGTCACCTTTCGATGAGTTACTATTATAGAGGTATGCAAGGGGATGAATGGAAGTGTCGAAATGTATCTAAAAGTAACCAAGTGACTTTAATCATACTTGGTGTGGAAAACATTATGAAATATGTGGGTAAATAGAAAAATAGCTTACCAAAGGCAAGCTATTTATATTAAATATCAATAATTTAACAACCAGGGCCACAATCTAGGCAGTGTTTCACCATCTCTGGGCCTAGGTGCAGTTTCGCATTCAGGTCACGTAGGGCAGTTCGTACACCCTCTTCGATTACTGGGTGGTAGAACGGCATGTCTAGCATCTCAGAAACCGTCATCTTGTTCTGGTGTGCCCATGCTAACAAGTGAGCCAAGTGTTCTGCGTTTGGTCCCATCATCTCAGCACCAAGGAAGCGGCCTGTACCTTGCTCGCCGTATACGTGCAGAATACCTTTGTTGCGCAGCATCACTCGAGAACGACCTTGGTTTTCGAAAGACACTTCACCCGTTGCGAAACAGCCACATGTGCCCAAGCGTGTGGTGATCTCTTTGTAGGTTTCACCAACCATCGCGATTTGCGGGTCAGAGAATACTGCCGAGATTTTAGAGCGGCGTAGGCCTGCACGAATCTCTGGGAAGCGACCTGCATTGTCACCCGCAATACGAGCTTGGTCTGCTGCTTCATGCAGTAGAGGCAGTTGGTTACTCGCATCACCAGCGATAAATATTGATGGTAGTGATGTTTGTAGCGTGTAGTTGTCTGCGATTGGCACACCACGTTCATCAAGCTCTAGAGAGGTATTCTCTAAGCCAAGCTTGTCAGTGTTAGGGCGACGACCTGTTGCTGCTAGTACGTATTCAACGACGTTAGTTTCTAATTCACCTTGTTTATTGATGAACTGGATTTCGACACGTGGCTCACCCGATTCAGTGGTAATGCGCTGCATGCTTTCGATTTTCACGTCGGCATCGAGATAGAACTCTTCATTGAAAGCTTTATCTGCATAAGCCATGATCTCTGGATCAGTTACTGGGCCAACTTGACCACCCAAACCGAACAGTTTGGTCTTCACGCCTAAGCGGTGCAGTGACTGACCAAGCTCAAGACCAATAACACCAGGGCCAAATACCGCAACCGATTCTGGTAAATCATCCCAGCTGAACACGTCGTCGTTAATGATCAGGCGATCGCCAAGCTCATTCCAAACGGCAGGGTATGCAGGGCGAGAACCGGTCGCGATAACAATACGCTTAGCGGTGACAACCGTGTGGTCATCAATTTGTAGTGTGTTGTCATCTAAGAACTTTGCGTAGCCAGAGATCTTGTCTTGCTCTGGGATTTCATCAACACCTTCTAAAACAAAACCAACAAAACGGTCACGCTCAAACTTCACTCGGTCCATCACTTCACGGCCGTTAATCACGATATCACCTTGTGGGTGAACGCCAAAAGCCGGAGCTTTCTCGATTTGGTGTACGCTTTCTGCAGCTGCAATAAGCAGTTTAGATGGCATACAACCAACGCGAGCACAGGTAGTACCGTAAGGGCCGCCTTCAATCATCACGACACTGTCAGTGTGTGCTTTTGCAGCGCGGTAAGAACCTAGACCTGCCGTACCGCCCCCGATAACTGCTACATCTACATTGACTTGTTTCATAATAATTTTCTCGCAATGGCTGAATTTAGTTTGAACGAACCCCTCCAACTCTGGTGATTTTTTTGAGAGTCAGGATAACGGGTCAGTTTTGTGATTCTGTTTTATTAGGTTTAGCTTGTGACTCTGCTTTTATTGCTAACTATAGGTTAGTAAAAGACAGGCGAGTCACCAGCTATATTCTTTTTCCCAAAACTCAGATAAGAGTGTTTGGAATAGCTAACCCACAAGAGGGTGGGTTAGCTGATACTTCTAAGCCTATATCGGCGATGAAGCGATTAGCCTAGGAAAGTTTCTAGTTCTTCACTACCACCGATGTGTTTGCCACCGATGAATACTTGAGGAACGGTAGTGCGACCAGAGATTGCACGTAGGCTTACTGTTGTTGCATCTTTACCTAGAACCACTTCTTCGTAGTTCAGACCTTTGTCGATTAGGTTCTGTTTTGCTTTCATACAGAAAGGACAGCCTGGCTTAGTGAATACTGTGATTGACTCTTGCTCTTTGTGCTCAGGAGCAAGGTAGTTCAGCATAGTGTCTGCATCAGAAACCTTGAACGGGTCGCCTGGTACGTCTTCTTCGATGAACATTTTTTCTACCACGCCGTTTTTAACCAGCATGCTGTAGCGCCATGAACGTTTGCCGAAGCCGATGTCGTTTTTCTCAACTAGCATACCCATGCCGTCTGTGAAATCACCGTTACCATCAGGGATGAATGTGATGTTTTCCGCTTCTTGGTCTGCTTTCCATGCGTTCATTACGAACGTGTCGTTTACAGAAACACAAAGGATGTCATCAACGCCGTTTTCTTTGAACACTGAATGTAGTTCGTTGTAACGAGGTAGGTGGCTTGAAGAACATGTTGGAGTAAACGCACCTGGTAGGCTGAATACGATAACTGTCTTGTCTTTGAATAGCTCTTCAGTAGTTACGTTAACCCATGCATCACCTTGGCGAGTTGGGAATGTTACTTGAGGGATTGATTGACCTTCTTTAGATGCAAACATATTGATTTCCTTAAATAGTATTTTTAATTTTGTTCTATCAGAGCTTAACGTTTTTCTTCGCTCTGTTTCGTTTCGTTGAGCCCATTATTAGATAAATCCTTTGATAGTTCTAATCGTTTGATGTTATGGTTTTGATAGGTAAATTCTATCAAGAGCATTTTTCTTTTAAATGTTTCTATTAGAACCCTTGTTCTTATTAAAACCTGAGGTAAGAGACTGATCATGAACATTCGTGACTTTGAATACTTGGTGGCGCTCGCAGAGCATAAACACTTCCGAAAAGCGGCAGAAGCGTGCTTTGTCAGTCAGCCGACACTAAGCGGTCAAATACGCAAACTCGAAGATGAAATTGGACTTCAGTTAACCGAGCGTAGTCCAAGGAAGGTGATATTTACAGAATCAGGGTTACAACTTGTTGAACAAGCCAAGCGTATTCTCAATGAAGTGAAAACTTTTAAAGATATGGCGAGTGGACACGGTGAAGCGATGACGGGGCCAATGCACATTGGTTTTATTCCAACCGTGGGTCCTTACATCTTGCCTAAGATTGTTCCTCATCTTAAAGAGAGCTTCCCAGATCTTGAGCTTTACCTGCATGAAGCTCAGACCCATCAGTTAGTGAGCCAACTTGAAGATGGCAAGCTTGATTGCTTAGTACTGGCTGCGGTTGATGAAACGGCGGTGTTCAAAGAGATCGATGTGTATGACGAGCCGTTAAGTGTTGCCGTTCCATGTGACCACGAGTGGGCTCAGCAAGACACTGTCGATATGCTGCAGCTAAATGGACAAACCGTACTTGCGCTAGGTGACGGTCACTGTTTGAGAGACCAAGCCTTGGGCTTCTGTTTTGCTGCGGGCGCCAAAGATGATGAGCGCTTTAAGGCAACCAGCTTAGAAACGCTGCGTAACATGGTCGCGGCGGGGGCGGGGATTACCTTGCTTCCTCAGCTATCGGTGCCGAAAGAGAAGCAGAAAGACGGTGTGTGTTACGTACCTGCTGTGAATCCAACACCTTCACGTCGCATTGTTGTTGCCTACCGTCCGGGCTCTCCATTGAAGGGACGTTTCGAGCAATTGGCTGAGACGATTCGAACTCAACTGGAGAAGACGGCTTAGCGCTTGAATTTAGAGCCTAGTCTGGTCAGATATAGATATAAAAAAAGGGTTGATATGAATGCATATCAACCCTTTTTGTTGGTTCATGTTACTAGGTTCTACAAACCTTAGTTAGAACAGTTCTTCTACTGCTTCACCTGATGAGGTTGAGTAGATGTCATCATTGAAACGTTCAGTGATGTACTCGGTTGGCTCTGTGCCTTTCTCGAAGTACTCGAACATTGATGAGCTATCGAACTTGTTGGTCAGTAAGCCAGTTTCACGGTCGATACGAACACGGACGATGTTCTCAGGAATCTCTTTACGCTCAGCAGGAACACCCGCTAACGCCGTACCCATGAAATCAACCCATGCAGGTTCTGCTGTTTTCGCGCCAGCTTCTGCACCCGTAATTTGGTTCTTACCAAGATTTGAGTTCGCTTTGGTTCTGCCTAGGTTGCGGTTGTGGTTATCAAAACCAACCCATACCGTTGCAACCATGCCAGGGCCGTAACCGCTGTACCAAGTATCTTTCGAATCGTTGGTGGTACCCGTTTTTCCGCCAATGTCACGACGCTTCAACGGCTGTGCACGCCAACCTGTACCGTTCCAACCCGTACCTGCGCTCCAATCACCGCCACCCCAGATGTTGCTGTACATCATTTCACGAACAAGGAATGCGTTCTGTTCAGAGATAACTTGAGGTGCGTATTGTACTTTGGCATCCACATCTTGCTCTGCAAACTCATCAGCCATTGGGTCTGAGGTCATTTGCTGTTGGCAATCGTCTTTACAAACCACTTTTGGTGTCGCTTCAAATTCAGTCTCACCAAATGGTGTCTCAATGCGGCTGATGTAGAAAGGTTCAACGTAGTAGCCGCCATTAGCGAATACTGAGTAACCTTGAGCTACTTTCATTGGCGTTAAGCTAACCGCACCCAGAGCAATGGTTTCAGAGCGCGGAACTTCATCAATATCAAAGCCAAATCGAGTTAGGTAGTTACGAGTATCATCTAGACCTACTTCGCGCAGTACACGTACCGCCATTACGTTTTTAGACTGAGCTAAGCCAATACGTAAACGAGTTGGACCCACGTAAGTCGGTGGCGAGTTCTTTGGTCGCCATGCGGTACCTTGGCTCTTATCCCATTGGTTAATCGGTGCATCGTTGATCAGTGAGGCTAGCGTTAAGCCTTTCTCAATCGCTGCTGAGTAGATAAAGGGTTTGATACCAGAACCCACCTGACGAATAGATTGCGTTGCACGGTTGAACTTGTTGTGGACAAAGTTAAAGCCACCGACCATCGACAATACCGCGCCGTTGTTCGGGTTCATTGCAACAAATGCTGTGTTCGCATTCGGTACTTGGCTTAGTCGCCATACAATCGGTGTTTCTGATTCTGCAGTCGCTGACTCTTCTGTCGGCTCTTCAGAGACTTCATCGCCGGTAACGGCTTCATGGCGAACCCAGATTTGTTCACCAACCGCCAGAATTTCTTTCGCTTGAGAAGGCGCTGGTCCTTGGCGGTTATCCGTTAGGAATTTACGCGCCCAGTTCATGCCTTGCCATTCGATAGTGCCTTCACCTTGGTTCTTAACCCAAATTTGAGCACTTTTCGAATCAACCGCGGTAACAACAGCAGGGACTAGGTCACCATAGGTTGGTTGAGACTTAAGGTGTTTAACGATTTGTTCTTGATCCCACGCTGATTGCGCAGTCTGCCACAATACTTTTTCAGCACCACGGTAGCCGTGGCGCTCATCGTAGCCAAGTAGGTTCTTAATTGCGGCTTGGTTCGCTGCTTTTTGCAGTTTCGAATCAACGGTCGTGTAGACCTTCATGCCTGATGTATAAGCTTCTTCACCATAGCGTTCCACCATCCAAGCACGTGCAACTTCAGCAACATATGGCGCGCTCAGTTCGATCTCTGCACCGTGGTATTTCGAGATAAGCTCTTCGCTACGAGCGTCATCGAACTCTGCTTGAGTGATGTATTTCTCGTCTAACATACGACGCAATACAACGTTACGACGGTTAGTCGCGCGCTCAACAGAGTAAATAGGGTTCATTGTCGAAGGTGCTTTTGGCATACCCGCAAGGGTCGCAATTTCACTCAGCGTGAGATCAGGAAGATCTTTACCGAAGTAAACACGTGCTGCCGCGCCAAAACCATACGAACGGTGACCAAGGAAGATCTTGTTGACGTAAAGCTCCATGATCTCTTCTTTACTAAGAAGTTGCTCAATGTGGATCGCAATGAAGATCTCTTTGATCTTACGCATAATCTTTTTCTCATTAGATAAGAAGAAGTTACGCGCAAGCTGCTGAGTAATGGTACTAGCACCTTGTTTGGCTGAACCCGACATTGCAACCACGAGTGCTGCACGTGTGATACCGATTGGGTCAATACCTGGGTGTTCATAGAAACGGCTATCTTCGGTGGCAATCAGAGCCTCAACTAAGTGGCGAGGAATCTCGTCATAAGTGACTGGATTACGACGCTTTTCACCAAATTGAGAGATCAGCTTACCGTCTTGACTGAAGACTTGCATCGGCGTTTGGAGTTCTACGTCGCGCAAAGTGGCAACATCAGGCAACTCTGGTTTTACGTAAAAATAAAACCCGAAAATTGTACTGACTCCAAGAATCATGCAAATCAATGTAAATATGAATAATCGCTTTATGAACTTCACCGGATAATCCCTGATTAGTTAAGGCTGATAAGCAGCAAACCCTTGTACTCTAGGCTAAAAACTTAGCTTTCGTTTATTAACGCTTATTTAACTAATAATCACAACCCCTAGATAATCAACGAAATGCTTGGCACTTCAGGAGCTAGGTCACATGGGTTCATCATTAATTACAGGTATAGATATAAATCATCACAGCATCAAAGCCGTGGTACTAAAACCCGTGGGGGAGTTGTATGCCCTAGTGGGATACAAAGAGCTGCCGATTTCGGACGACATTTTTACAGCTAACCATACTTTGGAGTATCAGAAAACTGTTAAGAAACTTAAAGAACTTAGGAAAGGACTGCCTTTTGGCTGTCGTAACGTCGCCATTTCGGTACCTGATAACACGGTGATCAGCAAAGTACTGCAAATAGAGAGTGAGTTAGAAGACAGAGAAAAAGAGTTTTCTATCTATCAAACCTTCGCCCATCAATCTCCCTTTCCTATCGAGGAGCTGAGTTTAGATTTTGTAAAGCTGGAAGACAAACGATTTGGTAAAGGTTCGACAAGCAGTTATCAGGTATACGCCACTCGTAAAGAAGTTGTGGATAGCCGAGCGGATGCATTAACCAAGGCTGGCTTCAAACCTGTGGTGGTGGATACACAGGCGCATGGGCTACTTAATATCTGGCAATTGGCCTCGCGCCTGTATCCCGATAAGAAAAACTGGTTGCTAGTGGATGTTGGAATCGACCAAACCTCGCTAGGGGTTATCCCGCAGAATTCGGCGCCTTTCTATAAAGACATCGCCTTTGGCACTCAAGATCTTCGCAGCTCAGATGACCCGAGTGATATCGAGAGCGTGTTCGGTACTATGGAAGAGACACATCAATTCATTGTTAACCTGATTGAGAAGCTCAAGCGTCAATTGCAGCTCTATTCATCGGGAAATGCGCAGCAACCTATCTCAGGGATTTGGTTGATGGGCGAGGGCGCCAGCATCCCTATGGTAACCGAAGAGCTAGAACGCCATTTTCAGTTGAGCTGCGAGTCATTGAATCCTTTGTCTTTATTTGAGAATAAGGTCGCCAAGAGACGCCGACTGCCGATTGACTGGCAACACTTTGGTATCGCGGCGGGTATGGCGCTGAGTGGGCTCAAGTGGCAGGGAGAGAAGCATGTTGCATCAAATTAACCTGCTGCCGTGGCGTGATGAGATTCGTGCTCAGCACAAGAAGCGTTTTATCCATCTGGTCATTCTTGGCGTCATCATTGCGCTTATAGGGCAATGGGCGGTTGGTCACTATTTTCACGATCAACAAGCCAAGCAGCAAGCTCGCCTCAATTACCTCAATCAGTACATTGCTGAGCTCGACCGACAAATTCAGTCGTTAAAAGTCGCAGAGCAAGAACACAAAGCCATTCTGACTCGACTTGATGTGGTTGAGTCGCTGCAGCTTGGCCGTAATAAGACCACCGACTTCATGAACTTGATGCCGGAGCTGATTCCAGAGGGTGTCTATGTCGACAAGATAAAGATGAATGGTCAGGAGATTGAAATGTCGGGCATCAGCGACAGCACTGCTCGTCTCGCCACCATGTTGGACAACCTCGAACGTTCAGATTCTTTGAAAGGGGTCGAGATGCACTCTATCGTTCATAACCGCAAGCGCTTCAATAAAGAGTTTCAGACCTTCAAGGTCTCTTTTGTGTTTAGTCCTGTGTCTTTAGAAAACACAACCGCGAGCAGAAAAGATAAGGGGGCGCATCATGGCTAACCTTCAAAATAGGATTAGTAGGCAAAACAGGATGAGCTTGCAAGATCTCGATGTTGATGAGATCACCGAATGGCCATTGTTGCCTCAGCTTCTCGTGATTCTGGTGTTGATGGTGTTAATCCAAGGTGTTGGCACTTGGCTGTATCTGCTGCCGCTCGACGAGGAACTGAAACAGATGAAGCAACAGGAGCAGACCTTAAAAACGACCTTGAGGATAAAGGCGAATAAGGTTGCAGCCTTGCCTAAGTTGCAGAGCCAGTTGGATGAGCTAACTAGTCGCTACGATTATCTATTAGAGCAGCTGCCCGTTCAAAAGGAGTTAGCGAGCATGTTGGCCTCCGTGAATGAGCTCGGCTTGGATAACTCGCTGACCTTCACACGAATCGATTGGGGGCAAAAGCAGAATAAGGAGTTTCTCTATCGATTGCCTCTCAATATAGAGCTGACAGGTGACTATCACGAGATTGGTGACTTCTCTGCTGCCATCGCCAAGCTGCCGCGTATTATTAGCTTTGATGATGTGAATTGGCAGCGAGTCAGTCAAGAAAGTAGCACGCTGCACTTTAGGGTTCGAGCTTATACCTACCAGTTTAAATCGGAGGTTAATGATGAAACCCAATAGCGCGTTTTACTCAATCGTATTGATGCTTGCGTTGTCAGGCTGCAAAGCTAATCAAGACTCACTGCAAGATTTTGTGGCGCAGGTTGAAGCCAAGGCGAGAAAAGATGTCGAGCAACTTGTCCCAGCAACTGAATTCACGGCGGCGACTTATCAGCGCCGATCTTTGCGTCCTCCCTTTGAACTGCCTAAAGAAGCCATTGTGCAAAACCAACCCTTGGTTAAGAAAGACTGTTGGCAACCCAGCGCCCGTTCTCGTAATGGCAAGTTAGAGAAGTACCCGCTGAGTAAGCTTCGTTTAAGAGGCGTGATGGGCAGTGGCTCAAGCGTGTTTGGCTTAGTGCAAACACCCAAAGGCAACGTGGTAAACGTCAAGAAAGGCCAGTTTATCGGCTTAAACAATGGCCGAGTTACTAAGGTGACGAGCCAATACGTTCAGATTAATGAAACTCTTCCAGATGGCTTAGGTTGTTGGCATAAGCGCAACGTTAGGCTGGCTCTGAAGTAAACCAATGTCACATGATGTGGATATGAGATGTAAATATGATTAAAGGAATAAGTGGATTAGTGAGCAAGGCTCTACAAGGTTTTGCTGTGTCTGTGATGTTGGTTGTTAGCGTGCTCAGCCATGCCGAGAGCTTACCGAACAAATTGGAGAATATTGATTTTAGGGTCAATAAGGATAAAGACGCCGTCATCATTATTGAGCTGGCGACCAGCACAGCAGTGGTGGATGTTCAACGAGCTCAGGAAGGGTTAAGTATCGAGCTAATCAATACTCAAGTTGATGATGACAAGCTCTACCTGCTGGATGTGAAGGATTTCGCTACCTTGGTTGAAGGCATTGAAGTCTATAAAGAGACACCAAGCACTCGGCTTCTAGCGACGATTAGCAATGACTATCAGTATGAATACAACCTAAAGGGGCGCTTTATTGAGGTGGTGATCAGCAAACCGGTGCTCGATGAAGCGACCAAAGAAAAAAGCGTTCTAGAGAAAGAGGGCAAGCTGATATCGATTAACTTCCAGGATATCCCGGTACGAAATGTCCTGCAACTGATTGCCGATTACAACGACTTCAATCTCGTGGTGTCTGATTCGGTAGCCGGAAACCTGACGTTACGCTTAGATGGCGTACCTTGGCAGCAAGTTCTCGACATTATCTTGCAAGTTAAAGGCTTGGATAAGCGTGTTGATGGCAATGTTATCTTGGTCGCGCCGAAAGCGGAGCTCGACCTTCGAGAGCAACAAGCGTTAGAGAAATCGCGCTTAGAAGAGGAGTTAGGGGAGCTTAAATCGGAAATCATCAAGATTAACTTTGCTAAAGCCACCGATATCGCTGACATGATTGGAGGTGAAGGTGCGGTCAGCATGTTGTCCGATCGTGGTTCGATTACCATTGATGAGCGCACCAACTCACTGCTCATTCGTGAATTGGAAGAAAACATTGCCGTGATCCGAGGCATCATTGAATCGTTAGACATTCCCGTGAAGCAGGTACAGATAGAGGCACGTATTGTCACGGTTACTGAGGGTAATCTTGATGAGCTTGGCGTGCGCTGGGGCGTTTCCTCAACCAACGGAAGCTTCACCGTTGGTGGCTCAATCGAAGGTAACCACCCATCAGCGATTACGCCGTATGACGACGATAGCGGCAGCAGCGTGATTGATGACTATCTCAACGTCAATTTAGGGGCAACATCGCCGAACGCCTCGAGTATTGCGTTTCAGGTGGCCAAACTGGGTTCAGATACCTTACTCGATCTTGAACTGTCGGCACTGCAACAAGAGTCAAAAGCTGAAATCATTTCTAGTCCACGCTTAATCACCACCAATAAAAAGCCGGCTTATATTGAGCAAGGTACTGAAATTCCTTACTTAGAGTCATCTTCAAGTGGCGCTACGTCGGTTGCATTTAAGAAAGCCGTGTTGAGTCTTAAGGTGACACCGCAGATCACGCCCGATAATCGTTTGGTATTGGATTTGAGCGTGACTCAAGATAGGCCAGGGCAAGTGGTAAAAACTGGAACCGGTGAAGCGGTCGCCATTGATACGCAAAGAATAGGTACGCAAGTGCTTGTTAATAATGGTGAAACTGTCGTGCTTGGCGGGATATTTCAGCACAGCGTGAGCAGTACAGTGGATAAAGTTCCTCTGTTGGGGGACCTGCCAGTTTTGGGCGCATTGTTCCGTCGCAGCTATGAAAATGTGGGTAAAAGTGAACTACTTATTTTTGTCACACCCAAAGTTGTGATTCAGTAATGAACAATTAGATTAAAAATAAAGTTGCATTAGTGGCACCTAACCTTGATAATTTCGGGTCTTATCACGAATTATCTGTGAGGAATCGGTGCCACGGGCCTTTTAATTTCAGTACTTGTACTGACCTACCTTGTGGCGATGTCATTGAATTAACGTTGTAAATTACTGCTAAAAACATGGCTGAGAAACGCAATATTTTTCTTGTTGGCCCAATGGGCGCCGGCAAAAGTACAATTGGTAGACACCTAGCTTCCCAACTTCATATGGAGTTTCTAGACTCTGACACTGTGATCGAAGAGCGCACTGGCGCAGACATCGCATGGGTTTTTGATGTTGAGGGCGAAGAAGGTTTCCGTAAGCGCGAAGAATCTGTAATCAATGATCTGACAGAAGAACAAGGTATTGTTCTTGCGACAGGTGGTGGTTCAGTGTTGAGCAAAGAAAACCGTAACCGTCTATCTGCACGAGGCATTGTTGTATACCTAGAGACAACAATTGAAAAGCAACTTGCTCGCACTAACCGCGACAAGAAACGCCCTCTACTTCAAACAGACAACCCGCGTGATGTGCTAGAAGATCTAGCTGTATCTCGCAACGCACTATACGAAGAAGTGGCGGACTACACAGTTCGTACTGACGACCAAAGTGCAAAAGTGGTAGCCAACCAGATCGTAAAAATGCTAGAAGAACGTTAAGTTCATTTTTTCGGAGAGCAAACCCATGGAACGGATTACGGTCAATCTAGCTGAGCGTAGCTACCCTATCTCTATTGGCGCCGGGTTATTTGAAGACCCGGCGTACCTTTCTTTTTTATCAGGTAAGCAGAAAGTTGTTGTTATCAGTAATGTGACAGTAGCGCCTCTTTATGCTGATAAAATTTTATCGCTATTGGATCAAGTCGGCTGTCAGACATCTCTTCTCGAGCTGCCAGACGGTGAACAGTACAAAACCCTTGAAACGTTCAATTCAGTGATGAGCTACATGCTTGAAGGAAATTACAGCCGCGATGTGGTGGTGATTGCTTTAGGAGGTGGTGTTATCGGTGACTTGGTCGGTTTTGCTGCCTCTTGTTACCAGCGCGGTATTGATTTCATTCAAATCCCGACGACCCTTCTTTCTCAAGTGGACTCTTCTGTTGGTGGTAAAACCGCAGTAAACCATCCTCTTGGTAAGAATATGATCGGCGCTTTTTACCAACCGAAATCTGTGATCATCGATACCAACTGTTTATCAACGCTTCCAGAGCGTGAGTTTGCAGCGGGCATTGCTGAGGTGATCAAATACGGCATCATTTACGATGAAGCCTTCTTTGATTGGTTGGAGCAGAATCTAGAGAAACTTTATCAACTTGATGAAGAAGCACTGATTACCGCGATTGCTCGTTGTTGTGCAATTAAGGCTGAAGTGGTGGCTCTAGATGAAAAAGAGTCAGGAATCAGAGCGTTATTGAACCTAGGTCATACATTTGGTCATGCGATTGAAGCAGAACTAGGCTATGGTAATTGGCTACATGGTGAAGCTGTGTCGTCAGGCACTGTAATGGCAGCTAAAACAGCTCAATTACAGGGACTGATCTCTCAGCAGCAACTTGAGCGAATTATTTCTATACTCAAGAATGCGAAACTACCAATCCATACGCCAGAAAGCATGTCTTTTGAATACTTTATGAAGCACATGATGCGCGATAAAAAAGTGCTGTCTGGTCAGTTGCGTTTGGTATTACCAACAAGTATTGGTACTGCTGAAGTGGTTGCTGATGTGCCTCAAGACATCATTAAACAAGCGATCGATTTCTGCCGTACTCTTTAAATTTGGTTGTGAGGTTGCCTAGCTAAACTCTAGGCAACTGAAGCGTTTTACTGATCGATCTTATCAGTAGGGATCCCCAATGAGTTTGGCTCATGAATTAAGAGTATTAGAGTTAGAATCTCAAGTTGAGCTGCTAGAGCGCTTACAGCTTTTGACTAACTTTGGTTCAAACCTTGTGACGGTGGCGGGCAAAGCTGGCTCTGGCCGATCTTGGTTGGCTCAGCGTTATCTTGAAGCATGGTCGACAGAAAAAAATCAGTGTTTACTGCTTTGTCATCCAAGCCAAGACGATCAACAACGCCGTGCGCTCATTCTTAGCCAAATTGTTTCTGATCCCCTGTTTAATCAACATGATTCTTTATCGGATAGCCTAACAAGGTTACTGGATGGAGAACCGTGTAATGTGGTTATCGTCGTTGATGATGCCCAACGACTTTCTGAGCTATTGGTATCCGAATTATGGATGTTGGTACTGGAAGCTCAATCAAACCCTCAATGGACGATCAATATCGTTCTCTTCTCGGAACCTGGCCACTTAGATACGTTATTAACGCGTTTGAGCTACGGTCAACAACACAAACCTATCGATCTTGAGATCGATGACCTTTCGCAACCAGAAGCTGAACATTTCTTTGAATCACTGGTGATTCGATATGTTGATGATGAGTCTGAAACTTGCGTGCGACGTGCGTTTAATAAAGCGCAACCTCTGCCCGGTGAGTTAATGGCTTTAGGAGAATTGAAAGTGGAAAAAAGGATTATTATTCGCTCAATTATTGGCTCACCCATCAATATCGCGATTGTGGTGACCTTGCTGTTGATTTTAATTGGTGGTGGTTATTGGTGGATGTTCAGTCAACCAACCCCTGACGATAAAGCGCAATCTCTTATCGCTCCGATTGAACAGACAGCTATCCCAACTTTTGAAGTGGAAAGTGGTACCGAGCAAGCTGGAATCGACGGAATGGACGATTCTGAAGCCGAAGCTGACATGAGTTATCAAGGTGCTGATGACGACAGCTCATCTTTGCCACCGACTGTCGTTGAAGATACCGCGAGTGTTGGAGAAGTCGAACAAGATCAGCAGCGTGTCGTAATCACCTCTGATGTGGTTGATGCCTTGCTTGATGATAAACCTGAAAGTGCCGATACCAGTGCGATTGATGCTGCTGTTGAAGAAAACACAGGTGCCGCGGTGAGTTCGCAATCAGATGCAGACAAAGTGGAGTCACAACCTTCAGCCGATGAAGCAACAGACCTAACACAGTCCACGCCACCGACTAAGAAAATTACATTCTCATTTTCTCGCGAAGAGTTACAAGCTATCTCTCCGCGAGCTTATACTTTGCAGTTGAGTGCGATGACCTCATTGGACGACGTACAGTCTTTCATTGAAGAGTATGACCTTGAGAACAAGGTTCGTATTTACCCAACACTTCGCAACGACACCAAGTGGTTTATTATCACTTATCAAGATTACCCAACGATTCAAGTGGCGAGAGACGCGGTAAGTGCGTTATCAAAACCCCTTCAACAGTTGGAACCTTGGGCAAAATCGATGAATCAAGTGCATCGAGAGATAGAACGTGCGAAATAACCCTGAGCTTAGCCTCAAAATATGTTACATTCCGCAGCCTTATTTTTGAGTTGATAGATAGAGCAGTAAATGAAAAAGCAGCGTGCCTTTCTAAAATGGGCTGGTGGTAAATATGGCCTAGTTGAAGACATCCAACGTCACCTGCCACCTGCTCGTAAATTGGTAGAACCGTTTGTCGGTGCCGGCTCAGTATTTCTGAATACTGACTTTGAACAGTACCTGCTTGCAGATATCAATCCCGATCTTATCAACCTGTACAACCTGCTTAAAACCGATCCTGAAACTTATATCACGGAAGCGAAGCGCTGGTTCTGTCCTGAGAACAACCGTAAAGAAGCCTTCTTAGATATTCGCGCTGAGTTCAATGGTACAGATAACGTCATGTATCGTTCATTGGCTTTCTTGTATATGAACCGATTTGGCTTCAATGGCCTATGTCGTTACAACAAGAAGGGCGGTTTTAACGTTCCATTTGGTTCTTATAAAAAACCTTACTTCCCAGAAGCTGAGCTGGAATTTTTTGCCGAGAAAGCGAAAAAAGCCACCTTCGTCTGTGAGGGATACCATGAAACCTTTAGCCGCGCGCGCAAAGGCTGTGTGGTTTACTGCGATCCTCCATACGCACCACTGTCGAACACGGCAAACTTTACCTCTTACGCAGGTAATGGCTTTAGCTTAGATGACCAAGCTGCACTGGCGGATGTTGCTGAAAAAGCAGCGATGGAACGAGGCATCCCTGTCTTGATCTCAAACCATGACACCACCTTAACGCGCCGTTTATACCATGGTGCAGAACTGAACGTGGTCAAGGTTAAGCGCACCATTAGCCGTAATGGCGCAGGGCGCAATAAAGTCGATGAGTTACTGGCACTTTTTCATAAAGAGAAAAACCAGCAACACGCTTCAGAAGAATTGTAGCGGCCAGCATAACCCTCGAACTCATTAAATTGAGTGACCAACGGGTACTTTCATAAACTAATCTTTCGAACTGCTAGGATCTGCTTAGTTGCTTAGGTAGAATTGCACACCAAATAGTCTTGGAATTGAGTCTTGTATTTGTATATGAGATGTCACAAGGCGGTGATATTCGCAATTTACTCACTCTTAAGAGGTTTGGTATGAAAGATTTTCTAATCGCTCCATCGATTTTGTCTGCAGATTTTGCTCGTCTTGGTGAAGACGTAGAAAAAGTACTCGCAGCTGGTGCTGATGTTGTGCACTTCGATGTGATGGACAACCACTACGTACCTAACCTGACTTTTGGCGCGCCTATCTGTAAAGCGCTGCGCGACTACGGTATTACGGCTCCTATCGATGTTCACCTTATGGTTAAGCCAGTAGACAGCATCGTGCCTGAGTTTGCTAAAGCCGGCGCATCAATGATTACCTTCCACGTTGAAGCTTCAGAGCACATCGATCGCACTCTACAGCTAATCAAAGAGCACGGCTGTAAAGCGGGTGTGGTTCTTAACCCTGCAACGCCGCTTTCTTGCTTAGATTACATCCTAGACAAAGTAGACATGATTCTACTGATGTCTGTGAACCCAGGCTTCGGCGGTCAATCTTTCATTCCTCACACGCTAGATAAACTACGTGCTGTTCGTAAGCTGATTGATGAGTCAGGCCGTGACATTCGCCTTGAGATTGATGGCGGCGTGAAGGTTGATAACATCCGTGAAATCGCAGAAGCGGGCGCAGATATGTTCGTTGCGGGTTCAGCTATCTTCAATCAACCGGATTACAAAGAAGTGATTGATGAGATGCGTGCAGAGCTTGCAAAAGTAAACGCATAATCGTAAAACTACAGATAGATTGAATATTAAGGGGCTAATTTGCCCCTTTTTTACGTCTTATCGCTCAACTCATAAGACGAATATAATAAATAGGAAAGTAAGATGTCATTAAGCTCAATAAAACTGATCGCCTTTGATTTGGATGGAACCTTGTTAGACAGCGTGCCTGATTTGGCCGTTGCTGCTGACCAAGCTTGTCAGGAGTTGGGCTTCCCTTCAGTGAGCGAAGAACAAGTTCGCGACTACGTAGGTAATGGTGCTGATGTTCTTATCGGACGTTCACTCAGCCGCAACCTGACGGTTGACCCAAGCCTTGAGCCAGAGCTCCTGAAAAAAGCGCGCATCCTGTTTGATGATTTCTATGAGCAGGGCGGTCACAAGCTAAGTCACCTTTACCCATCGGTTAAAGAGACGCT
The DNA here is from genome assembly GCF_041439475.1 of Vibrio sp. 1S139. Taxonomy (NCBI): domain Bacteria; kingdom Pseudomonadati; phylum Pseudomonadota; class Gammaproteobacteria; order Vibrionales; family Vibrionaceae; genus Vibrio; species Vibrio sp. 1S139. The sequence goes on along the minus strand of NZ_JBGOOD010000005.1, from coordinate 23,677 downwards.
GGCTGAGCTGGATAAAGCCGGCTTCACTATGGCGCTGGTTACCAACAAGCCATCGAAGTTTGTACCAGACGTACTGGCGCAACACGGTATTGATAAGTACTTTGTTGATGTGTTGGGTGGCGACTCTTTCCCAGAGAAAAAACCGAACCCAGTCGCTCTGAACTGGTTGCTAGAAAAGCACAATGTAAAAGCGGAAGAGATGTTGATGGTTGGCGATTCAAGCAACGACATTAAAGCGGCTAAGAATGCAGGTTGTCACTCGTTTGGTCTGACTTACGGTTATAACCACGGCGAGCCGATTTCAGCATCAAACCCTGACTATGTCGCGGATAACGTCGCGCAATTACTAGATGTCGTTCTAGTTTCAGCATAAAGCGGACAAAAGTTAGCTAACCTACTAGCAAAATACTTATCAATGAGTACACTGGATGAGCCGTACAGAAGAGCTGTGCGGCTTTTCTATATTTAAGTTAAGAAGCTAAGCGTTCAATAAACTTAGCGAATAAGCAAAGGAATTAAAACCATGAGCAAGCCCATCGTATTGAGTGGTGTTCAACCATCTGGTGAACTAAGTATCGGTAACTACTTGGGTGCTCTACGTCAATGGCAACAGATGCAAGATGATTACGATTGCCAATACTGTGTTGTAGACCTTCACGCAATTACGGTTCGCCAAGATCCGAAAGCACTGCATGAAGCGACTCTAGACGCACTAGCAATCTGTCTTGCTGTCGGTGTTGATCCAAAGAAGAGCACGCTATTTGTTCAGTCACACGTACCAGAGCATACTCAACTTGGTTGGCTTCTTAACTGTTACACACAAATGGGTGAACTGAGCCGTATGACTCAGTTTAAAGATAAGTCTGCACGTCACTCAAACGACGTAAACGTAGGCCTATACGACTACCCAGTGTTGATGGCTGCAGACATCCTGCTTTACGGTGCTCACCAAGTACCTGTAGGTAGCGACCAGAAACAACACCTAGAGCTAGCGCGTGATATCGCAACTCGCTTCAACAACATCTACGGTCCTGAAACGCCAATCTTCCAAGTACCAGAACCTTACATTCCAACAGTGAATGCACGTGTAATGAGCCTGCAAGATGCGACGAAGAAGATGTCTAAGTCAGACGACAACCGTAAGAACGTGATTACTTTGCTAGAAGAACCTAAGTCGATCATCAAGAAGATCAACAAAGCGCAAACCGATGCAGAAACACCACCACGCATTGCTCACGATTGGGAAAACAAAGCGGGTATCTCTAACCTAATGGGTCTGTACTCTGCAGCGACAGGTAAAACGTTCGAAGAGATCGAAGCGCAGTACCAAGGCGTTGAAATGTACGGTCCGTTCAAGAAAGACGTAGGCGCAGCATTGGTTGAGATGCTTGAGCCGATTCAAGCTGAATATCACCGTATCCGTGCTGACCGTGCCTACATGGACGCAGTAATGAAAGCCGGTGCTGAAAAAGCCTCTGAACGTGCTGCAGTGACACTGAAAAAAGCATACGAAGCAGTAGGTTTTGTTACTCGCCCATAGGGTGAACTAACACAACTCGCTTGAGAATTTGAGCCCAAAGTAGCTGTTGTTTACTTTGGGCTTTTTCATGCCCATTCCATTTGCCTTCCTCGAAACCCCCTTGTTTGAATTGATAATTTACCCAGTATTTAGCTAGCATATCCATCGCTGTAATGCTGTGCAGATGATCTTATTTGGTACCCTCAAGCTTTATAAAATCACACTCGTTTCTATATATGTTGGAAATATATAACGTGCCAAACAATTGATGATTCCAAAGTGATAAGTTCCTCATTTTCTTGCCAACTGACTTATTCCTTTCATAAATAAACCTGATAGTTACCACAAAATACATGACTGCCCATAGATGGCAGTGACTATAACTCGATGAACTCAGGTGAAACGGATGGCTCTTTTACACAAACCTTCATTGCTAGCAGTGGCAATTGGTAGCTTGTTAACTACAAGCGCACACGCTGATTTGTTTATTTCACAATATGTGGAAGGCGGCAGCTATAACAAAGCGGTTGAGATTGCCAATAGTGGCGATAGCAGCATTAGTTTAGATGGTTACTCATTGGCGAAATCTGCCAATGGCAACGGATCATGGGGTGCCACTTTACCTTTAGATGGACACGTTTTAGCACCCGGTGAAGTACTCGTGGTCGCACATTCTAGTGCGAGTGATGAGATTAAAGCTCAAGCTGACATCATTAATGCCTCTATCGCCAATCATAATGGTGACGACCCGCTGGCTATCTTGAATTCAGACGGCTCGGTACATGATGTTGTTGGTTTGATGGGCGATGTGGACTGGGGCAAAGATGTTACTTTGGTTCGTGCGACACAAACACCTTCTGCGACGTTTGATGCTTCACAATGGGTATCGCTACCAAAAGACAGCATTGAAGGCCTAGGTTCACTAGACAGCGTTGAACTGCCAGAAGCGTTCACTTGTACACAAGATGGCTCTGACCCAGTATTCACCACCATTCAAGAAATCCAAGGTGAGGGCGCTACATCGCCATTCATCGATGGCTACCCGTACATCACCGACGATGAATATTTCGTAAAAGGTGTGGTAAGTGCGGTAACAACAGGCCTAACTAAAGGCTTCTACCTGCAAGCACTTGAGGATGATTTCAACTCAAGCACTTCTGAGGGTCTATTTATTCATACCAACCAGTCGAGCTCAGAGCTAGTAGCCGGTGATGTAGTGTGTGTGAAAGGCAAGGTTCAAGAATACTACAGCCACACTCAGCTGAAAGTAGAAAACAACCAATGGCTAAAACAGGGCGAGCAGCAGGCACCTGAAGCGACGGCGATAGAAGTGCTAGACAGTGACGAGAACTTCGCTGCAACGCTTGAACGCTACGAAGGCATGTTGGTGAAAACAACCGAAGCGCTTGATATGCGTGTGACGCGTACCTTTGGTTATGACTACGCAGGTCGTCGTAACAACATGGTACTGGCGCATGAGCGTATTAACATGCAGCCGAACCAGCTTTTCGCCGCGGGATCTGACGAAGCGAAGCAGCAAACTGAAGACAACGCAGACCGCCGTCTTTTCGTTGAAACCGATCAAAAAGCGGCTGATGGACAAGTCCCTTTCTACCCAGATTTTGGCCGCACTGATATCGACCAAGATGGTTCAACAGAAGATTACATCCGCATTGATGACACCATTGTTGACCTAGAAGGCGTGCTGACTTACAGCTACGGTGAGTACCGTTTAATTGCGACTAACCAGATCTCGGCTGAAAACTATGTGCGTAACGATCCGCGTACCGACAAACCAGACATGGATGAAGGCGACCTACGTATTGCGACCTTCAACGTATTGAACTACTTCAACTCTCCATTTGGTGGCGACGCGAATCAGCACGGTAATAACCGTGGCGCGAACACCATCACTGAGTTTGAGATGCAGCAAGAGAAGATTGTGAACGCGATTCTTCGCTTAGATGCAGACATCATTGGCTTGATGGAAATTGAGAACAATGGCTTTGGTGAAGGCTCTGCCATTCAGCAACTTGTAAACCAACTGAATGATCGCATTGAGCGTAAGAAAGACCGTTATACCTTTGTGGCTGTCGACTCGAACGAAGACGGCGTAACCGACGAGATGGACTCTATTGGTACTGACGTTATCACAACGGGAGTTATCTACCGTAAGAAGGTGGTTAAGCTTAAAGACAGCCGTGTTATCGCGATGCCAAGCCAACAAGCACCAGAGGTGTTAGACGATTCAGGCAAGGTGATTGAAGACGGTAAGAACTACCAACGTGACTCATTGGCGCCAACCTTTAAAGTTAAAGGCACCAAAGAGAAACTCACCGTAGCGATCAACCACTTTAAATCGAAAGGCTCTAAGTGTTGGGAAGATGCTGCTCCGATTGAGCAGGGCGGCCAAGGCGGCGTTGATGCCGATAAGCAAGGTTCATGTGAGAACTTCCGTGTTGCTGCGGCGGTTGCATTAGGTGAAGCGCTAGACGGCATCAAAGGCCATAAAGTGATTCTGGGTGATATGAACTCGTACGGCATGGAAGATCCAATGCTGGTGCTAACCGATTACTCGGAAGAGAAATACGGCAAGCAGATCAAAGCAGCTCGTAATATCTACATTGATGGTGTTGAGCAGTTTGGTGATAGCGGTGCGGTGATTACGAAGAACTACGGTTATATCAATGCTGTGGCTCAAAAGCACCCAGACAGCTGGAGCTACTCATACAATGATGAAGTTGGCGCTCTAGACCACCTGCTGATCAGCGAAAGCCTGAAAGATAGGGTTGTCGATGCTACCGATTGGCACATCAATGGTGGTGAGTCGACGTTGTTTGACTACAACGAAGAGTACAAAGGTGACCTACCTAAGTACCAAGATCACTTCCGTTCATCGGATCATGATCCTGCCGTTCTTGAGCTAAGAGTAGGCGGTTCATTTGGCTTCGGTGCTCTTATGTCACTATTTGGCTTAGCAATGTGGCGTCGTCGCAAGTAGCTCAATCACAAATAGATTGGCTTGCTATACAAGCAGGCCAATTCAGATAACTTAAGGCTATCTGTAAACAATTAAGGTCAACTTAGGTTGGCCTTAATTATTGGCGAAATGCAGTTTCCACTTGCCTTTCGCCATGGGTATTGCACAATACCGCCCCTATATCTCCCAATCATTTAGTATTTAGCAAACGATTTCGACCCATGTTACTTATCATCGATAACTACGACTCTTTTACCTATAACTTGTATCAGTATTTCTGTGAGTTAGGGGTCACTGTAAAAGTTGTTCGCAACGATGAGATTGATATTGCGGGTATTGAATCGCTGAATCCTAGCCATCTTGTTATCTCGCCAGGTCCTTGTACGCCTGATGATGCGGGAATCTCTCTACAAGTCATTGAACACTTCGTGGGTAAACTGCCGATCTTAGGTGTGTGTCTTGGTCATCAAGCCATTGCTCAAGTGTTTGGTGGTGAAGTAGTGCGAGCCAGACAAGTGATGCACGGTAAAACCTCTCCGATCCGCCACAACGGTAAGAGTGTTTTTCAAGGTCTCAATAACCCTCTGACTGTGACTCGTTACCACTCTTTAGTGGTGAAAAACGGCACATTACCAGACTGTTTTGAGCTGACGTCTTGGACGGAATTTGAAGATGGTAGCATGGATGAGATCATGGGTTATCAACACAAAACCTTGCCGATTGATGCCGTCCAATTTCACCCTGAATCGATTAAAACAGAGCAAGGACACCAGCTTCTCGCTAACTTCCTAGCACGCTGAGTGTTTAAATTTGACTCTTTCTCCGTCTAAATAAGCCAGTTTAACGTATTCCATTACCCGTTAAGCGTTTAAATTCGGGCGCTACGCGTCTTCATCCCTCTGACGCCGATCACTTTTTATAACATTTCTCCCTCGTCAGGCTAAGTTTTTAGCCTATGCAAAATTATTCGCGTTATTTCGTCTCGAACCCAATATACCGCAATGCCAGTAAGGCTTTGCTGTTGCTGGTTATACGTTTAGGTAAAAAAAGCTTCATAAAACAGATTAATTGATGCATAAATAGTCATAGGTAGTGACGTTTAGCTGGTTGTGAGGGATGGCTAAAGAATAATCTACTATTGAAAAGGTTAATTAAATGTAAATATAATGCTGCGGCGGGATTGTAGCGAGACAAAATTTTCTCGTCTCACTTATGAATCATTACGCTTATTTGCGAAGCTTGCGGTATCGGGAAGGAATGTACGATGACAGTGGAAAATAATGTAGAACGTAGTCTGTTTAATGAGGTGATGGTGCCTTGTTATAACCCAATGGAAATGATCCCGGTAAAAGGGGAAGGCGCACGCGTATGGGACCAACAAGGACGAGAGTATATCGACTTTGCTGGTGGTATTGCTGTGAGCTGTTTGGGTCACTGTCACCCAGCAATGGTAAATGCCGTTACTGAGCAAGCAAACAAGATTTGGCACCTAAGTAATGTAATGACTAACGAACCTGCACTGCGTCTAGCGAAGAAGCTAACTGACGTATGTTTTGCAGAAAAAGTATTCTTTGCGAACTCTGGTGCAGAAGCGAACGAAGCAGCACTTAAGCTAGCTCGTCGTTGGGCTGCGGATGTTCACGGTCCTGAGAAATCTGAAATCATTGCATTCAAACAAGGTTTCCACGGTCGTACTTTCTTTACTGTAACCGTTGGTGGTCAAGAAGCTTACTCAGATGGCTTCGGTCCAAAACCTGGCGATGTAACTCACCTACCTTACAACGATATTGCGGCTCTAGAAGCGCATATCTCTGATCGCACTTGTGCCATCATGATGGAACCTCTGCAAGGCGAGGGCGGTATTATCTCGCCAACCTCTGAATTCGTGAACACAGTTCGTGAACTATGTGATAAACACAATGCACTGCTTATCTTTGATGAAGTGCAAACAGGTAACGGCCGTACTGGTAACTTTTACGCTTACCAAGGTCTAGGTGTAACACCAGACATTCTAAGCACAGCGAAGTCTCTAGGTGGCGGTTTCCCTATCGGCGCAATGCTGACGACGTCTGAACTGGCTACACACCTTAAGGTTGGTACGCACGGTTCTACATACGGTGGTAACCCACTGGCGTGTGCGGTAGCTGAAGCAGTGGTTGACGTAGTTAGCCAACCTGAGACTCTAGAAGGCGTAAAAGAGCGTGAAGCGCTATTCCGTGATGGTCTAACTAAGATTAACGACAAATACCAAATTTTCAGTGAGATTCGTGGTAAAGGCCTATTGTTAGGTGCTGCACTGAATGACGAATGGCAAGGGCGTGCGCGTGACGTATTAGTAGCAGCAGGCGAGCAAGGCCTAATGGTACTGGTTGCGGGTGCAAACGTGGTTCGTTTTACTCCATCACTGGTTATCACTAAACAAGAAATTGAAGAAGGTTTATCAAAACTAGACAAAGCAATCGCTACGCTAGTTTAGCCTGAGCGGCGTCATAGGAATGATCGCCATTAGAGCGATCTCATGACGTACTGCTAAAGGCCCAAGCTTCTGGTTTTGGGCCTATTTTGCATCTGGAGGGAATATTGATGCTAGTTGTTCGCCCAATAAAACTGTCTGATTACGATGCGCTGCACACCTGTGCAGTTGAATCAGGTCATGGATTCACATCTCTTCCGGTTAACGAAGAATTGTTAACTAACCGAATTACCCATTCTGAATACAGCTTTGCGAAAGCAGACGTGACCGAACCCGGTGATGAAGGCTATCTAATGGTGGGTTTCGACGCTGAAACTGGCGAAGTTGCTGGTACAACGGGTATCGAAGCTTCCATTGGCTGGGATGTGCCTTTTTACTCGTACCACATCAGTAAAGTGGTTCACTCTTCACAGCGCCTTAAAGTGAATAACGTGGTTAAGCTGTTGACGTTTGGTAATAACTACACAGGCTGCAGCGAAATTTGTACGCTGTTCTTACGTCCTGATTACCGCAAAGGCTTAAACGGTCGACTGATGTCTAAGTGTCGTTTCCTACTGATGGCTGAGCACCCAGAGCGTTTCTCAAAAACGATCTTTGCTGAGATGCGTGGTGTATCAGATGCGGAAGGCAATTCTCCTTTCTGGCAATGGCTGCAAGAACATTTCTTCTCGATTGACTTCACGCTTGCCGATTACCTAACCGGTATTGGTAAGAAAGGCTTCATTGCTGACCTAATGCCTAAGCTACCTATCTACGTGAACCTACTGAGCAAAGAAGCTCAAGCGGTGATCGGAGAGGTACATGACAATACGCGCCCTGCACTTAAGTTGCTGGAACGTGAAGGTTTCACCAACCGTGGTTATGTCGACATCTTTGATGCAGGCCCAACGGTTGAGTGTGATCTAAGAAACATCGAATCTGTGCGTCACTCAATTCGAGCACAGGTTCAAATTGCAGAGCACTCTAGCTCTAAAGACTTCCTAATTGGTAATACCTCGTTTGAGAACTTCCGCGCAGTAGCCGCGAAAGGTGCGTATGACCAAGCAAGCGACACAGTGATTTTATCATCTGAAGTAGCAAGCGCTCTTGAAGTAAAAGAAGGCGAATTCGTTCGCATGTTGGCTCAATAAGAGCGGCGATTATCTGTCGAAGATTTTAAGGATAGAAGTATGACTCAGTGGATAGCAGGACAGTGGGTGGCAGGTCAAGGTGACGCCATGACATCAGTAAGCCCATACAACAATGAAGTAGTGTGGCAGGGTGATAGCGCGACACCAGCACAGGTTGAATCTGCAGTAGCAGCAGCTCGTGAAGCCTTCTTGGTTTGGAAAAAACTGAGCTTTGCAGAGCGTGAAGCGATCGTGTTGAACTTTGCTGAGAAAGTTAAAGAGAACAGCGAAGAAATCGCGCAAATCATCGCGAAAGAGACGGGTAAACCGATTTGGGAAACTCGCACTGAAGCGGGCGCAATGGCGGGCAAGATTGCTATTTCAATTCGTGCTTACCATGAGCGTACCGGTGAAGCTTCTCGTGAAGCGGCAGGCAACCAGATTGTACTGCGTCACCGTCCATTAGGCGTGATGGCAGTATTTGGTCCTTATAACTTCCCTGGTCACCTACCTAACGGTCATATTGTTCCTGCACTGCTATCGGGTAATACCGTGGTATTTAAGCCTTCAGAGCAGACACCTTGGACGGGTGAGTTTGCGATGAAATTATGGCAAGAAGCGGGTCTTCCTGCTGGCGTAATCAACTTAGTACAAGGCGCTAAAGAGACAGGTATCGCACTGGCCGATGCTAAAGGTCTTGATGGCGTGCTGTTCACAGGTAGCGCTAATACTGGGCATATCCTTCACCGTCAATTCGCGGGCCAACCGGGCAAGATGCTGGCACTAGAGATGGGTGGCAATAACCCTATGGTGATCAGTGACCAATATGGTGACGCAGACGCAACGGTATACACCATTATCCAATCGGCGTTCATCAGTGCGGGTCAACGTTGTACATGTGCTCGTCGTTTGTACGTGCCTGTTGGCGAGAAGGGGGATCTGCTACTCGATAAGCTGGTCGCAGCGACGCAAAAGATTCGTGTTGATCAGCCATTCGCTGAACCAGCACCCTTCATGGGTCCTCAGATCTCTGAAGCTGCGGCTAAGTTCATTCTGGACGCGCAAGCGAATCTACAATCGTTAGGCGGCGTCAGCCTAGTAGAAGCAAAAGCGGGTCAAGCGGCGTTTGTTTCTCCGGGTATTATCGACGCAACCAACATTGCTGAGCTGCCGGATGAAGAGTACTTCGGTCCACTGCTACAAGTGGTTCGTTACCAATCGCTAAAGCAAGCGGTTGAGCTAGCTAACGACACTCGTTTTGGTTTGTCTGCGGGTCTTGTATCAACAGATGATTCTGAATGGGAATACTTCGTTGACCATATCCGTGCGGGTATTGTTAACCGTAACCGTCAGCTAACAGGCGCAAGTGGTGATGCACCATTTGGTGGTCCGGGTGCTTCAGGCAACCTACGCCCAAGTGCTTACTATGCGGCGGACTACTGTGCTTATCCTATGGCTTCAATGGAAGGCGGTGAAACTCAACTTCCAGCAACGTTTAGCCCGGGTATTGAGCTTTAATTTAGGCTAATGAGTCTTAGGCTCATGCGTTAAGCTTGAAATAGGGAAGTGGTGTTATCGCTTTCCTTTTCCATCACGTCCGACACCTAGATTGGGCGGTAGATAATAATAGAAAAAGTATGTCACAGGCTGATGGCTGCTGACTCTGTGTCTCAGCCTCTCCCTTTCTAATCCAAATTACTAGCTTGCTAGAACCTCTGACAAGGAGTCACCATGACGCCCGATCTACTCTTTAAATCACTATGGGACGATTACATTCACAGGCTGTGTCCATCGGCTGAGAAAGTGCATCACTTGCTGAAAGAAGATGAAGCGCTGATCAACGACCATATTGCACTGCGTACTTTTAATGTTGCCCCTCTCGGTATTGAAACACTAGCTAAACCTTTCCTTGAACTGGGTTACAAGGCGTGTGGCGACTACCTGTTTGAGAGCAAGAAGCTAGTGGCTAAACACTACGAGCACCCAGACCCGAAGCAGCCAAAAGTGTTCATTAGTGAATTGAAGGTCGAAGAGTGTTCTAGTGATTTGCAACAGATCGTTGCTAAGTTAGTTGAGCAAGTAGATACAATCAAGCTTCAAGGTCATGAGTTCTTGTTTGGTGGTCGCCAATGGGATTTGAGCTTCGCTGATTTCCAAGTACTAGCAAAAGAGAGCGAGTACGCCTCTTGGTTAGCAGCTCACGGTTACGGTGCCAACCACTTCACGGTAAGTGTCAATCAACTGAACAAGTTCGATGAAGTACAAGCAGTGAATGATTACCTGAGTGATGCAGGCTTCACTATCAATGCATCTGGCGGTGAGGTGAAAGGCTCTCCAGAGGTATTATTAGAGCAATCATCAACTATGGCAGACAAAGTCCCAGTGGCATTTATTGAAGGCAATGAGATGATTCCTGGTGGCTTCTATGAGTTTGCTAAGCGTTATGCAATGGCGAATGGTGAGCTTTATACGGGTTTTGTGGCCGCATCGGCGGATAAGATCTTCGAAAGTACCAACGGTTAACAAGGTACGAGTACGGGCTGTATCCTAGAGATGTGAGTACGCTTCGCTTCGAGGAAGTTTACAAATAGGATTCTGTGAGTTCTTCTCGTATCTGCTCTATAGATCTTTAGAAAACAAAAAAGCCACCAAATTCGCATTTGGTGGCTTTCAAATTTTTGGCTCAGTGAATCGAGATTAACGAGTACCGTATACCACGATAGTTTTACCGTGTGCAGAAATTAGGTTCTGCTCTTCTAGCATCTTCAAGATACGACCAACTGTCTCACGAGAACAACCAACGATCTGGCCAATCTCTTGACGAGTGATCTTGATTTGCATGCCGTCAGGGTGAGTCATTGCATCTGGCTGTTTCGCTAGGTTTAGTAGCGTTTGAGCGATACGACCTGTTACGTCAAGGAACGCTAAGTCACCAACCTTTTGGCTAGTTACTTGTAGACGGTTTGCCATTTGCGCTGAAAGGCGCATTAGGATATCTGGGTTCACTTGGATAAGTTGACGGAATTTCTTGAAAGAAATTTCAGCTACTTCACAAGGAGATTTAGCACGAACCCAAGCAGTACGCTCTTGGTCTTCTTCGAACAAGCCAAGCTCACCGATGAAGTCGCCTTGGTTTAGGTAAGAAAGAATCATTTCCTTACCTTCTTCGTCTTTGATAAGAACTGCCACAGAACCTTTAACGATGTAGTACAAGGTTTCTGCCTTTTCACCAGCATGAATCAAAGTACTTTTTGAAGGGTACTTATGAATATGACAGTGTGAAAGGAACCACTCTAATGTTGGATCGGTTTGAGGTTTACCTAGAACCATAATATCTCACTTCCTCTGCAGGGTATGCTTGCCGCTTTCCGTATTTTAGCTAAGCCTGGATTGACTTGTAGGATAAGAGCACTCGTTGAGCGCTGCAAGCTATCTTGTGTTTCGTTTAAGAATAGTATCCTTTTTCAGGTACTATTTCTTGATTTTAATCGTGACCAAGCTACGATTTTTTACGCAAAATTGTGCACATGATCACGGTATGAAAAGTAATCAACCAGAATGGTGCTCTGTTAACCAATTTTTCCGGTTTCGATGAGTTGTTGTAGGATCGGCCTTACAATGAGCTCCATAGCAAAACTCATCTTCCCTCCTGGTACCACAAGCGTGTTGTGGCGAGACATAAATGAGCCATCAATCATAGCTAAAAGGTAAGGGAAATCGACGTTTTTGATGCCGCGCAAACGTATAACAACGAAGCTTTCGTCTAAACTTGGGATCCCTTTAGCGTTGAGAGGGTTTGATGTGTCTACCGTTGGAACACGCTGAAAGTTGATGTGAGTACGCGAAAACTGAGGAGTAATGTAGTTAAGGTAATCATCCATCGAGCGAACAATCGAGTCCATTACTGCTTCACGAGAATGACCACGATCGCGTGTGTCGCGAACGAATTTCTGGATCCATTCTAAGTTGACGATAGGTACCATGCCGATCAGCAAGTCGACGTGTTGAGAAACATTGATATCGCCATCAACCACACCGCCGTGCAGGCCTTCGTAAAACATCACATCTGAATTTTCTGGGATCTCTTGCCATGGCGTAAAGGTGCCTGGCATTTGATTGTAAGGAACGGCTTCATCGAACGTGTGCAGGTAGCTACGTACCTTGCCTGTACCTTCGTTACCGTATTTACGGAAGAACTCTTCTAGCGCACCAAAGTCGTTGGCTTGTGGACCAAAGTAGCTGATGTGCTTACCTTGCTCGCGCGCTTTACGGATCTCGACATCCATCTCTGGTCGAGTGAAGCGATGGAAACTATCCCCTTCAACCCAAGCGGCCTTCACGTCCATCATATTGAACATTTTACGGAAGGCTTCTGAGGTGGTGGTGGTGCCGGCTCCTGATGAACCCGTCACCGCAATAATTGGATGTTTAGCGGACATGACAACCCTTGTCTTTTGAGTAACTTACTTGTTAGCAATCGTTTACCACTATAACACGGCTCCTTTATGAGCGCAGCCTAGAAGCGTTTTGTGACTTGAATATCAACGGTTTCATGCAGCTCAGAAAATACGATACTGACTTCTCCTGAGGCTAATTGATGTTTCACTTGGTCAATCTTGTTTTGCAATGAAACCTCTACATCACCGTAGTCTGTACCTTCACGCAGCACGAACTCTTTGATGAGGTTTTCCAGTGTTTCTGGTGCAATGTCTTGCCATGGGATGATCATAAATACTTCTCTCTTTTATGTTCATAAATAGGTTTATTGATGTGTTGATTACTGCGTCTAGTGACGTCTACCACTCAGTCCTTAAAAAGGCTCGGTCATTATGCCGAATCTTGGATACTTTCATAGTAGGCTGGCAATGCTTCTTCTAGCCAAAACCTGGGCTTGAGCGTGCTACCGGTAATGAACCCCACATGGCCACCTTTCTGAAACAAGCGATAATCAATATTGTCTGGTAGTACGAATTTTGGAATAACATCATCAGTCATGAAAGGATCGTCTTTAGCATGAATGATCTGAGTCGGTAGCTTAATCTTATTCAGTTTTGGAAGCGCTGAACATTGAGCATAGTAGTCTTGAGCATTCTTAAATCCATGCAGAGGCGCAGTGATCCTTTCATCAAACTCATACAGTTTGTCTATTTTTTTGATGGTTTCAGCGGAGATACCTATTTTTTCTTGTAACAGCTTAACCTTTTTCAAGGCATTCGATTTGAGTGAGTTGAGCAGGTATTTTTTATAGAGCCTAGAGAAGCCTCTTTCAATACGACTGGAGCAGCAAGCTAAATCAAAAGGAGCAGAAACTATCGTTGCCGCCGACAGTAATGGGTCGTCCGCATACTCAGCCAAATAGTTCGCCAGCATGTTTCCACCTAAAGATATGCCAACCGCAACCTTAGGGTTATTCGGAAACTGGGCGTGCAGGTGTCTTAGAAAAAAGCGCGCATCTTCGACTTCACCTGAATGGTAAGCGCGAGCCAGGCGATTGAGTTTTCCGCTGCAGCCTCTGAAGTGCATCATCACGGACAACCAACCATCTTTAGCAAACGCATTCATTAATCCATTGGCATAAGGGCTCTCAAAGCTACCTTCTAAACCGTGGAATAGAACGAATATCGGCTTGCTACTGCGATCATTCTTATTTGAGGTGTCACCGTCTGGTGATTCGCTCCAAGCAAGATCAAGAAAGTCACCATCGGGTGTTTCTAAGGTTTGCCAGTGAGGATGAAACAGCGCCTGCTTTCGAATAAACCGTGGCACTAAGGTTTGTAAGTGCGGATTAGAGAGACCAGCAGCTGCGGTAAATATTGTCATAAAAACGATCCATGCTTCTTTTACGGGTTTTGATAACGTGTTGAGTTTGTAACGAAACGCCCACGTTTTTATTTGAGCTTGGTTGATTCTCGGCATAAGTGCAAGGCTTCACTTATACGAGATACAAAAACAGGCTATGGGTAACCGTTTGAATAATATCAAGGTTAAGCTTGGATCTTGATTGAATAAAAGGGAAAGAGAATGAGCTAGGGCTGTGGTGCTGGTTCAGAAAAAGCGTCGTAGAGGTTTTCAGCCCCTAATAAACGACAGTACTGAAAAGTGAGCGGTGATTGCTGGTTAGCGTACAGCTGTAGGGAGTTTATACAGTCGACCAGATCGGACTGTTGTTGCTTTTCAAGCTGTAACTCAAACTTTAGCGCTTCACGGTATAGAGAGTCGACAACGTGTGCTTTGAGATGTTTACGTAGCTCTCGATAGCTATGAAGCAGGGTTTCAGAGCGGCTCAAGCACTGTTGAACCTTGTGCCACTCCTCTTCAGCAAAAGACAATTGCTGCTCATCAAGCCATTTGAGAAGCAGCAGTAGATTGACGTTGCCGTGGAACTGGTTTTGCAAAGCTAGGCACGCATCCTTTACACCGCGCACACTGTAATACTGAAGGCTAAATTGCCATAGTCGTTCCAGTGTTAGTGATATTGGGGCGTGCTCTGGACTCATAAGCTATCCATATCCTGTTCCATCTGCTCAAGCTCTTCTTGAGTGGACATCCAATCCATTTCAACTTCTTCTAGCTGTGACTTACTGCTCGCTTGGAGAGCGAGTACTTTATTCAGTTTAGCCTTATTTTCAGCTTCATACAGTGAAGTGTCGGATAATTCTTGTTCGGCTTCTTCAAGAGCCTGCGTTAATTTATCCATCTGCTTTTCAAATTGAGTGAGCTTTTTACGAAGTGGTGCCGTCAGTTTACGGAACTCGGCTTCTTTTCGTTTCTGCTCTTTTTTCGCTGCTGCACTGTTGGCGCCGTCTTTTGCTGGTGCCAATGCTTGTGCTTCTTTGCGCTCAACTTTCTGCTGTTCGGTTAGCCACTTGTAGTAATCGCTTAAGTCACCATCAAACGGTGCTACTTGGCGGTCGTGTACAAGGTATAAATCATCGGTAGTCGCACGCAGTAGGTAACGGTCGTGCGATACGATAACCATTGCGCCTTCAAATGTCTGCAGGGCAAAAGTCAGCGCTTGACGCATGTCGAGATCCAAGTGGTTGGTTGGTTCATCGAGTAGCAACAGGTTTGGTTTTTGCCATACCAGTAGCGCCAGAACTAAACGCGCTTTTTCACCACCTGAGAAGGGTGCTACTTTATCAAGTGCTTTTTCACCTTGGAAACCGAAGCTACCTAGGTAATCACGCAATTGTTGCTCGGTGTGTTTAGGGGCAATCTGCATCATGTGCTGCAGCGGTGTTTCTTCTGGGTGCAACGTTTCTAACTGGTGCTGTGCAAAGTAACCAATCTTAACGCCTTGCGAATAACTCAGTTCACCACCTTGCTGTTTCAGTTCGCCAGAAAGGAGTTTAATCAGCGTTGACTTACCAGCGCCATTTCGGCCAAGTAGACCAATACGACTGCCCGGTACTAGGTTCAAGCGAATCTTCTCTAGAATCAGGTTGTCATCGTAGCCCGCAGAGACTTCATCCATCATCATGATTGGATTTGGTAGCGCGTCTGGTTCTCTAAACTCAAAGCTGAATGGGTTATCAAATTGAGCGGGCAGCACTTGTTCCATTTTCTCTAATGCTTTGATACGGCTTTGCGCTTGGCGAGCTTTTGAGGCTTTGTAGCGGAAACGGTCAATGTAGCTCTGCATGTGAGACATCTGTTTCTGCTGCTTTTGGTACATCGCTTGTTGCAGAATCAGTTTTTGCGCTCGTTGGGTTTCGAACGATGAGTAGTTACCCGTGTACTCATTGAGCTGTTGGTTTTCAACGTGCACGATGCGGTTGACGATAGGGTCTAAGAAGTCTCTATCGTGCGAGATAAGCACTAGCGTGCCAGGGTAGCTTTGTAACCAACGCTCGAGCCACATTACTGCGTCTAAATCCAAGTGGTTGGTTGGCTCATCGAGTAGCAGTAGGTCACTGCGGCACAATAGGGCTTGCGCTAAGTTCAAACGCATACGCCAACCACCCGAGAACTGGGTTAGGTTCCATGTCATTTGTTCTTGGCGAAATCCTAAGCCATCCAATAGCTCAGCAGCACGTGCTTTGATGCTGTAACCACCAATGGTTTCAATTTTGCCGTGGATCTCTGCTACTAATGTGCCGTTGTCGGCTTGTTCAGCTTTCTCTAGTTGATCTTCAAGGCCACGATATTCACGGTCGCCATCAATCGCGTATTCAATCGCTGTTCTTTCTAGTGCTGGCGTTTTTTGAGCAACCCAAGCCATTTCCCAATGGGCTGGTTTACTGAATGAGCCAGCATCAATAGACAGCTCGTCTTTAATTAAGGCGAACAGCGTAGATTTACCACAGCCGTTTTTACCAACCAAACCGATCTTGTCGCCAGGATGAAAAGTCGCAGATGCTTGGTCGAGGAGTGGCTTACCGCCGCGTAGCAATTGAATATCAGAGAAAGTAATCATATAGAGGTAGCATAGAAATTAGAGGTGAACAGACGCCTGCATAGTAGGCTGAATCCAGATAAAAGTCGATCACAATGCAATTTGCGTTATGATGCCAATAACATATTAATAACTTTTATTTAAATTCTAGTGGCCTTGCCACCGTTTAGCCCTTAAAGGAATGTTTCAAAGGAATGAGTATTACTCCCTCGATAGACAAACCCGTGCCAAAGGTATTAGTGATCTATGCGCACCCAGAGCCGCAAACCTCTATCGCTAACCAGATCATGGTTAAAAAGATAGAGTCGCTTGGGAATGTTAAAATCCACGATCTTTATGCCCTCTATCCTGACTTCTTTATTGATGTGCCTTATGAGCATGAACTGCTTCTGCAGTACGATGTGATTGTGTTCCAGCATCCTCTGTTTATGTATTCTTGTCCTTCGTTATTGAAGGAGTGGTTTGATCGAGTATTAGGCAAGGGCTTTGCGTTTGGTGAGCAAAGTGCACTTAAGGGTAAGCATTGGCGCAGTGTTATCACCACGGGTGGTAAAGAAGAGGCGTTTGGTGCTGCAGGCTATAATAAGTATCCCTTACAAGAGATCTTGCAACCGTTTGAGCTAACTGCCGCTTTGTGCCAGATGCACTGGATGTCACCTTTAGTTTTACATTGGGCTAGAAATGTCTCGGATATGACGCGTTACCAACACGCTGAAGAATATCGAAATTGGTTGCGAGATCCGCTACAAGATATAGGAGCGAATGATGGCTCTGACTAATGATTTCCTACAAAGTAGCGCTATATTTTTAGCGGCGGCTGTGGTTGCGGTTCCTATCGCGCAGCGAGCAGGCTTAGGTTCAGTATTAGGTTACTTATTAGCGGGTGTCGCTATTGGTCCATGGGGGCTTGGCCTAATCAGTGACGTAGAGGCCATTCTACATTTCTCAGAGTTCGGGGTGGTGCTGCTGCTCTTCCTTATTGGTTTAGAGCTTAACCCCAAAAAACTGTGGCAGATGCGGGCGCCTATTCTCGGCTTAGGGGGGGCGCAAGTGTTGATCACCACCTTGATTATTACCGCCATCGCCTGTCTATTTGGATTAACCTGGCAAACCAGTCTCGTGATAGGTATGGGTTTGGCGCTGTCTTCGACTGCGATTGCCTTGCGTGTTATTGAAGAGCGAGAGCTCGGCGGCAAAGAAGCCGGGCAGTCGGGCTTTGCAGTACTGCTTTTCCAAGATATCGCTGTTATTCCAATGCTAGCAATGTTGCCTCTACTTGCGGGTAATACCGGCGGTAGCTGGGCTGACATGCTGTGGATGCTGGGTGGCGTGATTGGCCTACTGGTCGGTGGCCACTTCTTGTTGAGACCACTTTTCCGATACGTAGTGATGAGTGGTGTGCGTGAGTTATTCACCGTCGCGGCGCTGTTACTTGTGATTGGTATTGCTGTGATCATGCAACGGATTGGCTTGTCGATGGCATTAGGTACCTTCCTAGCGGGCGTACTTCTGGCTGAAAGTGAATATCGACACGAGCTTGAGATCGCGATTGATCCATTCAAAGGTTTACTGCTTGGTCTGTTCTTTATCTCTGTGGGTATGGCGGTAAACCTAGGTCTACTGGCAGAAAGCCCATTCGCAATACTTATTGCAGTGTCGTCGCTAGTCGTATTGAAAGGTTTGGTGCTGTATGCGCTGGCTCGTATCTTCGGCACTCAAGCTAAAGCACGCAGCCGAATGGCGATGATCCTTAGCCAAGGTGGTGAGTTCGCTTTCGTTATTTTTACCGCGGCGAGTGCTCAAGGCATCTTAAGTGGCGAACAAGTGTCGTTCTTACTGGTGGTTGTGAGCCTTTCTATGGTGACCACGCCATTGATGCTTAAACTGCAAGACCGATTCTTTGCACGTCAGCTTAATCAAATCAGTGAAAGTGCGATGTCTTCGGATGTGGTTGATCGCAGCCCTCGAGTGATTATTGCGGGCTTTGGTCGTTTTGGTCAGATCATTGGTCGTCTGATGTATGCCAACAAGATTCGTATCACTGTCCTTGAAAGTGATGCCAGCCAAATACACATCCTTAGAAAGTTCGGCTACAAGGTGTTTTACGGAGACTCGACTCACCTAGAGCTATTACGCGCAGCCGGTGCTGATAAAGCAGAGGCGATTGTGTTGTGTACTGACTCCCCAGATGAAATCATGAAAACCGTCGATTTATGTAAGCAGCACTTCCCACGCTTAAAGATCTTGGCGCGTGCACGAAGCCGTGTTGAAGCGTATCAACTACTTAACCACGGTGTGAGTAACTATTCGCGTGAAACCTTCCTTGGAGCATTGGATTTAGGTCGTCAAACATTGACTGAACTTGGCATGCATCCATATAAAGCGAAGCGAGCAGAAGCACACTTTAGAAAGTTGGATAATGGTATGCTGAAAGAGTTGCTGCCTCAGCATAACGAAGATGCCGAGTTAGCCCAAAGAGCGAAAGAGGCTCGTAAAGAACTTGAAGAGATCTTTGGACACGAGATGGAAAACGATCACCAATCTCGAAACTATTGGCAGTAGCTTGAAGTGATAACTCATGCTTGAGCTTAGAAATAGAGCTTGGGCATAGAAATAACAGACTATAGAACTAACCTAATAATAAACGCGGTCTCTGCTTAACTTATCAATAAAGTGAGTGGGAAGAACCGCGAATCCAGAGCAGTAAAGGATATGAACGTGAAACAGAAAAAACGCTTTATCGCAGGGGCAAGCTGCCCAAGTTGCAACACTCAAGACACACTCCGTTGGTGGATTGAAAATAATATCGAGCTGGTGGAATGTGTCGATTGTGACTTCACAGAACAGCGTAAACCGAAAACTGTAGAGAAATCTGAACACGCGAATCAAGAAATGATCGGTATTTTTAAGCCAGAATGATTGAGTTTCGTTGATTGATCCCCATAATATCCCGGTACAGAATTTTTCCTAAGCTCAACTGTTCGAGCTTAGTCCAAACCTCCTTGGAGCTCTCATGAAAATTGAAAAGAACGTAGTAGTTAGTGTTGCATATCAAGTGAAACTTGAAGATGGCGTAGTAGTTGACCAATCAACTGCAGAAGCTCCACTAGATTACCTTCACGGTCACAACAACCTAATTACAGGTCTTGAAAAAGAGCTTGAAGGCAAAGTAGCTGGCGACAAGT
Source organism: Vibrio sp. 1S139 (assembly GCF_041439475.1). Classification (NCBI taxonomy): domain Bacteria; kingdom Pseudomonadati; phylum Pseudomonadota; class Gammaproteobacteria; order Vibrionales; family Vibrionaceae; genus Vibrio; species Vibrio sp. 1S139. Next base: position 4,016 of record NZ_JBGOOD010000005.1, on the reverse strand, counting down.
TCTCTGCAACTGTTACTCCAGAAGACGCATACGGCGAACACAACGACGCACTAGTTCAACGTGTTCCTGCTGACGTATTCCAAGGTGTTGAGCAAATCGAAGTTGGCATGCGTTTCCTAGCGGATACTGACCAAGGTCCAATCCCAGTTGAAGTTACTGAAGTAGATGGCGACGAAGTTGTTGTTGATGGTAACCACATGCTAGCTGGCCAAACTCTAACGTTTGACGTTGAAGTTGTAGCGGTTCGTGAAGCGACTGAAGAAGAAGTTCAACACGGTCACGTACACCAAGAAGGCGGCTGTGGCGGTCACGACCACGATCATGACCACGAAGGCGGTTGCTGTGGTGGCGAAGGCCATGACCACGGTGAAGAGAAAAAAGACGGCTGCTGCGGCGGCGGTAGCTGTGGTTCTCACTAATACCGAATTAACGGTTTAGTTTAAGAATCTTGAAAGCCTCCCTTGTGGAGGCTTTTTGCGTTTAGGAGTCTCGCTTTTTGACCTCGCTTTTCTCTACCAAACTAAGTGTCCGCAAATCTAAGCATTCGTAAAAGTTTGGTTTTCGTTATCAGACATCGAACCATGGATGTGGTATTGATAGCACAACATTATAAGACGACGTCAGTGGAGAGTTTGTATGTCACAGCCTTTTTCAATTGCCATTCATGGTGGTGCAGGAACCATCTTGCGCGAGCAAATGAGCTATGAATTAAAAGCGGGTATTACCGAGGCTTTGGAAAAATCGGTTTTGGCTGGTTATCAAATATTGCAATCGGGTGGTGATGCTCTGGATGCGGTAGTGGCATCGGTTAAGGTGATGGAAGACAGCCCGCACTTTAATGCCGGTAGGGGCTCTGTTTTAACGCATGATGAATTTGTTGAGATGGACGCTTCTGTGATGCATGGCCGCGAAATGGATGCAGGTGCTATTGCAGGCGTTCGCCATATCAAAAACCCAATTGAGCTTGCACGTGATGTGATGCGGAAAAGCGACCATGTGTTGCTGATTGGTGAAGGCGCCGAGAAGTTTGCGTTTGAGCATGACTACACCTTTACCGAGCAAGACTACTTCTTTACTGAGCGCCGCTATGACCAACTTCAGTCGATGAAAGAGAAAGGCATCTTTGCTCTGTCTGAAGCGAAATATGATGAACAGCAAGCTGAGAAATACCCTGACGATAAAAAGTACGGCACGGTTGGTGCGGTCGCATTAGACCAAGCGGGTAACTTAGCGGCAGCAACCAGTACCGGTGGCGTGACCAATAAGAAATACGGTCGTGTGGGTGACTCTCCGATCATTGGTGCAGGAACCATCGCTGAAAATGGCAATGTTGCCGTCTCAACAACCGGGATGGGTGAGTTCTTCCTACGTAAAATGGTCGCCAGTGATGTCGCAGCACGAATGCGTTATCTGAAAGAAGATGTGCACACCGCTTGTGAAACGATCATTCAAGGTGGATTGAAAACCATGGGTGGAGAAGGTGGCTTGATCGCTATCGATGGCCAAGGCGATATACATTTTGGTATGAACAGCTCAGGAATGTATCGTGCAAGCGTTGATACTCAAGGTCGTGTTGAAGTGAAGATTTATGCCGACGACTAAGTTGGTATCGGCTTAATTGGCTTTAGCTTATTCACTGAGATGAAATAAACAAAAGGGCGACAGATAAGTATCTGTCGCCCTTTTAGTTTTCTATGTCCCGTCCTGAAATGTGTTTACACATTGAGGACGAGAAACTAACGATATGCGTCGTTAGATTTAATTGGTTATTTTGAACCGCACTTAATAGTGTGGAGGTGGCGTCTCTTCTGATGCGTCAGCTAGATTAGAGCCATCCATATTTTTTACTTTGCCAACCACGAACTTCATCTGATCTTGCATTCTCGTGATTAACATTTGTTGTTGGCTAAGCGCTTCATTGAGTTCTTCAATGGTCTGTTCTTGGAAAGCTAGCTGACACTCTAGGTCATTTACGCGGCTTTCTAGTTGTTCAACTCGCTTTTCTGTCATCGTTCTTAATCCACATTCCAAGCTTGGGCAATGCCCGCAGAGGTGCCCGATATCACACGGTTCTTATCATCAAAGGCTGCATCATACACTACCGCACGAGGAGGGCGAGCATCTTTTAATGGCTCAGCATCGTGGCGAGAAATTCGCTTGCCATCCTGAGTATTCCACACACTCACTTGGCTGGATGGTGTGCCCGTCACCAACATACTGCCGTCATCAGAAAAACGCGCACTCGAGAAAATCAACTGTCGAGACCAGCTTTGCAATTGCGCTTGAGGTTCGCCCGTTTCAAGATCCCAAATCATCGCTTGATTGCCGCCATCAGAGGTAAAAGCCAGTTCACCATCGCGTTGTAGCGCGACTCGTACTACTCTTTGTTCATGCTCAAAGGTGCGCAACACCAAGCCCGACTCGGTATCCCAAAGGTAAGCTTTGTAGTCGTTGCCGCCTGATAATGCGTAGCGGCCATTAGAAGAGAGGGAGACTGAATTCACTTTTTCTCGGTGAGCAAGGAACTCCAGACGGCGTCCGGTGACTAAGTCCACATAGATGGCTTTTCCATTAGAAAGGCCAAGCAGTACTTTTTCACCATTGCTAGAGATATCGACATCGCGAATCAAGCCGTCGGAGATAGACCAGAGCCCTTGTGCTTGAGTCCAAGATAAGTCCCAAACGGCGAAGTTCATCTGGCTAGCGGTAATGGCAAAACGGCCATTGTCCGAGATACGGATACGCGATACTTGGTTTTCTAACTGGTCTTGTGGACCAAGCCGAGCCAACTCTTGGTCTTCGGCGAGGTCCCAAAGGAGCAGTTGCTTTTGCTGAGAGTAGAGCAGGGCGAAGCGTCCATCTCTGCTGAGTGCAAAGCTGGTGGCACCATTGGGCTCAATTTCCCAACGCTGCTCATCATCTTGGAAGAAAAAGCAACCATTTAACAAGGTGATGACAATTGTACATAGCAATGAGTGGAAAAATATTCGCATCACATCTAATAATCCGGTTTGTGTCGAAAGACATATGACTAGTATATTGTTATAACTAACGTATTCACACCAATCTAATCATTAGATTGGTGCACAATAACCAATGGCTTGGCCATTAATTGGAGAATTCAATGAAATCAGTTTTAAAAGTATCACTGCTTGCCGCAACGGTTATGCTAGCAGTTGGTTGTCAGAAAGAAGAACCAAAGGCAGAAGCTCCACAGGTAGAAGAAGTTAAAGTTGAAGCAGTAAACTTTAAAACAGAAGATGACAAAGCGGCTTACGCAATCGGTGTATCTTTCGCTAACTACCTAAGCACAAGCATTGATAAGCCAAGCGAGCTAGGTATCAACCTAGACAAAGATATGGTTCTTCAAGGTATCGAAGACGTATTCACAGAGAAAACAGCACTTAACGAAGAAGAAACTCGCGCAGCTCTTGAAGCTCTAGACAAGCGTGTTGCTGAAACGATGCAAGCACAAGCGGCAGAAAAATCTGCAGAAGTGAAGAAAGCAGGTGATGACTTCCGCGCTGAGTTCGCTAAAACTGAAGGCGTTAAGCAAACTGAATCTGGTCTACTTTACCAAGTAATGACTCCTGGTGAAGGCGCTTCTCCAAAAGACACTGATACCGTTCAAGTACACTACAAAGGTACGCTAACAGACGGTACTCAGTTCGACAGCTCTTACGACCGTGGTGAACCAGCAACATTCCCACTTAACCGCGTAATCCCAGGCTGGACTGAAGGCGTACAACTGATGCAAGTTGGTTCTAAGTACAAGTTCGTTATCCCGCCAGAGCTAGCATACGCTGAGCAAGACACACCGACTATCCCTGCTAACTCAACGCTAGTATTCGAAGTAGAACTACTAAACATCGATAACGCTGAAGCAGCTCCTGCACAGTAATATCGGTTAAAAGCCTCGTACTAAAATACGTTGATTGAATAAAAAGCCTAACTTTGAGTTCAATGCCGTTCGGATAAGCATTACTGTTTGAATCTAAACGGATATTTAGCTGGAA